>CAYZNA010000277.1:0-5388 GCA_964478665.1 uncultured Anaerolineales bacterium | reverse complement strand
GGCCAGTGGCTGTTTGCCCACGTCTTCGGCGCGCGCGGCCCTCTGAGGCTGTGGGCCGGATTGCTGTACATGCTCTCCGGTGGGCTGGCCCTGCTGTGGCGGGTGGGCTGGTACGAATTGCTGCTGGGGATCGCCTGGTTCTCGTGGTGCTTTGCCGCGCTGTGGTGGGCGCTGCGCCGGCGCGACCGGACCTCGCTGGCGCTGGCGGCGGCCTGCGTGGCCATGGTGCTGACTGCCGGCGGAGGCTACTACCCCTTTTACCTGCTGGGCAGCCTGAGCGTGCTGGTCGGGGTTGCGCTGTTGCTGGCCCGCACCGCGGCCGACCGCCGGCGCCGGCTGCGGCGGGCGGTGGCCGTGGCGGCCCTGAGCGCCGGGCTGACCGCAGTGATGCTGCTGCCACTGCTCGATGGCTACCGGTATACCAGCCGCGACGCCGCCCCGGATCCGACGCAGCACTTCTCGCAGCCTATCCCGTACGCCCTGATCAACTACGTGGTCTCGCAACCGGAATGGTTCCGCACCGAGATCCTGGGTACCGCCGGCGGCTGGAACTGGTTTTACCTGGGCTGGCTGCCGCTGGCGGCGCTGGCGCTGGTTCCGCTGGCGCTCGGTCGCGCCCGCGCTCGCCGCCCGGCGCTGATCGCCGTGACGACTCTCACCTTCACCCTGCTTGCCTGGCACGCCAGCAAGTACGCGCCGGTCAAGTACATCTATAGCTGGATTCCCTTCCTGTACACCCTGCGCTTTCCCAACCGGCTGCTGATCCTGGCCGCCAGCCCGCTGCTGGTGCTGGCGGCGCTGGGATTGCAGGTGCTGTGGAACAGCGCGCGCGGAGTGGGGCGCAGCTTTATCCTCGCCATCACCCGCAAGAACGAGGCGAAACCCGCCGCGCCGCTGGCTCTCTCGCTAGCGTGGGTGCTGGAGGGCGCACTTCTATTGCTACTGCTGCTCTCGGCGAGAGATGTGTACACCGTGAACAAGGGCTTCGCGTTTGCCAATCAGTCGCTGGACCAAAAGGGGCCGGCAGCCCTGGGCTGGCTGAAGAACTACGACCCGACCCTGTATTACCTCAACATGGGCGCAGGCTCTATTTTCTGGGGTTGGGCCCCGGCCGCGTATCAGGCCGAGATGCCGGTCATCAACTTTACTTATAATCGCCGGGTGGCGACTTTCGACCGGCAGCGCGACCCGGGCATGCCCTTATTTGCTACCCCGCGCTACATCTTCGCCCCGCCGGACCAGCCAGTCCCGCCGGGCGCCGAGCTGATCCACGATTTTGACGGCATCCAGCTCTGGCGCGACCCGAACGCCCTGCCCTTCGCTTTCAGCGCGCCGCCCGCCAGCCTGCAACCCTACGCCACCCTGACAACGCCGCAGGCCGCCCGTCTGGCAGCCTCCCTGGATGGGGTGAACCGGGTGGTGGTCAGCGGCGCGCCGGCCCGGCCGGGCGATCAACTGGTGGTGTTGGTCAGCGACTACCCCGGCTGGCGCCTGTATGTGGATGGCAAGGCGGCGGAAGTGCTGCCGGCCAATCGTTATCTGGGGGCGCAAATGCTCCCCGGCCGGCACACCTACGTCTTCGCCTTCCAGCCCGCTGAATACTACGCGGGGCTGGCGATCAGCCTTGCCAGCCTGCTCCTGCTCCTCGGCATGCTGCTGGCCGACGCCCGCCCGACCGCCAACTTCCGACGCCTCAGACCGATCTCTGCCCTCAGACGGCTTGCGCAGCGCAGCCGTCGCCCGAAGCCGGATACCGGACCGCTGGCGCCGTGACCTTCTGCCCGCGCCGGGGTTATATTGAGCGGTGACAGCCGCTGGTCACACAGTTCCCGGAAACAGGAGGTTCTCATGGACGTGAACGCTATCGTCAGTCGCCTTGTGCGCGTGGCGCGCTTTGACGCCTCGGTGTACCGCGAGATCGCCGAGGACCAGACCGCGATGGGGCAGGCCGCCCTCGTAGTCATCGCAGCCGTGGTGCTCAGCGCCATTGGCAGCCTGGGCAGCGGAGTAGGGGTGGTGCTGATCGGGGCCGTGATCAGCCTGGTCTCTTTCGTGGTTTACGTGGTCGTCGCTACCTTCGTGAGCAAGTCGTTCTTTCAGGGCAAGACCGATTTTCAGGAGATGGGACGCACCCTGGGCTACGCCTACGCCTGGTACGGGGTGGGCGTGCTCGGCCTGATCCCCTGCCTCGGCGCGGTGATCTCCTTCCTGGCCTGGATCGCGGCCGTGGTCGCCGGGGTGGTGGCCCTGCGCGAATCATCCGAGTTCGACACCGGCAAGGCGGTTGCCACGGTGCTGATTGCCGGGGTGGTAGCGTTCGTTATCAACCTGCTCGTCGCCGGGCCGCTACTGCTGGTGTTTGGCCTCGCCTCCGCAGCCGCCGGCTGAGGCTCCGCTCCCGGCTCAGAATCGGCGGCCGGCCGTTAACTGTGCACCGCGCAGCCTCGCCGGCTGCGCGGTTTTGCTTTCCCTGCCCCACTCGGGTAAAAGAGAACCGCGAAGGCGCTAGGGACGCAAAGGAAACGCGCAGGGAAAGAAAGACTTCGCGCACCTTTGCGCCCTTCGCGCCTTTGCGGCGAAAGAGGGGAAAGGCCATGTCCGACGAAATCACCCGCGAACTGTTCAACCATCTGGTGGAGCTGGCCGCCCTGGAGCTGGACGAGGGCGAGGCGGAGAAACTGCGCCGGCAGCTCAACAACCAGCTCAACGCCATCCACGAGCTGGAGCGCATTGACGTGTCCGGCGTCCCCATCGCCTCCCACGGCGTGCCCTACCCGCCGGCCATCAGCCAGCCGCTGCGCGCCGACCAGATCATCCCCCACGACAGCCCGGAAGAGTTTCTCGCCCAGGCCCCGCAAGTGGACGACCGCTACATCGTCGTGCCAGATATTCCGCACACCGAACTGGCGTAAACTTCAAACTTCAAAACTCAAACTCCCAACGAACGTCAGGCGGAGTTCGCGGTTTGAGATTTGAGATTTGAGATTTGAGATTTGAGATTTGCGGTTTGAGATTTGAGATTTGCGGTTTGAGATTTGAGATTTGCGGTTTGAGATTTGGAGTTTGGAATTGGAACTATGTGACCTCCCCGCCCACCAACTGGTGGCCCGCCTGAAACGCGGCGAGACCAGCGCGGCAGCCATTCTGGAATCTGTGCTGGCGCGCATTGACGCGGTGGAGGGCCGCGCCCCGGCCCTGGACTACCACCCCACCCCCGAGCAGCGCGCCGAGGACCGGACGAAGGTTCACGCCTACCTCTCGATCCGGCGCGAGGCCGCCCTCGAACGCGCCGCCGCAATTGACCGGGAACTGGCCGCCGGGCGGGACCCCGGCCCGCTGGCCGGCATCCCGCTGGCCGTGAAAGACATCTTCTGCGTGCGGGGCACGCCCTCCACCGCCGGCTCGCGCATCCTCGCCGACTTCGTCGCCCCGTACACCGCCACCCCGGTCGAACGGCTGGAAGCCGCCGGCGCGATCACCCTCGGCAAAGTGAATCTGGACGAATTCACCTTCGGCTCGTCCAACGAGTCCTCCGCCTTCCGGCCGACAGTCGGCAACCCGTGGGACCCGGCGCGGGCGCCGGGCGGCTCGTCGGGCGGCAGCGCAGCCGCGGTCGCGGCCGGGGAGGCGGTGCTCTCGCTGGGCACCGACACCGCCGGTTCCATCCGCCAGCCGGCAGCCTTCTGCGGGGTGGTCGGAGTCAAGCCGACCTATGGCCGCGTCTCCCGCTACGGGCTGATCGCCTTTGCCTCCTCGCTGGATTGCCCCGGCCCGCTGGCGCGGGATGTGACCGACGCCGCGCTCATGCTGCGCGAAATGGCCGGGGCCGACCCGCGCGACGCCACCTCCGCCACCGTCCCCGTCCCGGACTACACCGCCCGGCTGGATGGGGACATCCGCGGGCTGCGCATCGGCCTCTCCCCGGACTACTTCCGGTTGCGCTACCCGGAGCCGGGGACCGGGATTCTGCGCGACGAAGACCTGCCCGCCGAAATCAAAGCCGCCGTCCTGCACGCCGCCGAAGTGCTGGCCCGCGCCGGGGCCGAAATCGTCGAGAACGTGCCGATGCCCAACACCCATGCCGCCATCCCGGCCTACTTCGTCATCAGCCGGGTGGAGGCCGCCAGCAACCTGCACCGCTACGACGGGGTGAAGTACGGCCACCGCAGCGCCGCCCGCGCCGCCGACCTGCACGAGATGTACCGCCGCACGCGGGCGGAGGGCTTCGGCCCCCAGCCCAAACTCCGTATTCTGATGGGCATGTACGTCTCCGCCGCCCAATATTCGGAGCAGTACTACGGGCGCGCGCTCAAAGTGCGCACGCTGATCCGCCGCGACTTTGAGCAGGCCTTCGACCCCTCCGGCCCGTACCGGCTGGACTGCCTGCTCACTCCCACCACCCCCACCACCGCCTTCGACCTCGGCGCGGTGTACGGGGACTCGGTGCTGATGCAATACGCCGACCTGCTCACCGTCCCCGCCGACCACGCCGGCACGCCCGGCATCTCCGTGCCCGGCGGGCTGGACCCGGAGGGCATGCCCATCGGCGTGCAACTGCTGGCGGGCGATTTCGCCGAGGAAACCATGCTGCGCGCGGCGTTTGCGTTTGAGCGAGGGACGGAGGGGGAGGGGTGGAGGAAGGTAAGCCCGAAAGTAAGGTGTGCTTTACGAAGGCGAGTTGGTCGTCTCACAAGAAACCATTTATCTGATCAGACCAGATGGGCGGGTTCGTGAAGCCGGGGAGGCTCGAACCATCCTTGCCGGGGAATAGGAGTTTACTATGCTCGCACCACTGACAGCCGACGTACTTCAGGACGATCTCGCCGTTTCGCTGGCCCATGCGCTGGCAATGGCCAACAAACGGGCGCGCGTCGCCGGAGTGGACGTGGTTCAAAGCCTGATCACTATCACACAGCGCGTCTTTGACGACGGGCAAATCTGGCGGATCAACTACGGCCCCAAAAACTACGTTGGGCGGCGCGGAGGTGATTTAGTCGTTGACGTGGACGCGACCGACGGAAGCGTCAAGCAAGTGCTCCGGGGTCAGTGAACGGGAGGTTGAGTATGCCTCAAATGGCGATAGCATCAGAAGTATTGACACTGGATGAGGTCGCCCGCTACTTGCGGCTGCCGAAGGAGATGGTGGAGCGGCAGGCCGTGCGGGGGCAGATTCCGGGGCGGCGCATCGAAGACACGTGGCGCTTTCTCAAAGCCGCTGTTGACGACTGGTTGCGCAGCCACGACAGCCGGGCCATTCTGTTCCAACAGGCCGGTGCACTGGCGGAAGATGAGACGCTGCCGGAACTGCGGGCAGCGGGGGAGGAGTGGCGAGGGGTGAGGCCGGGAGTTATCGGCAATTGCGGCAAACGGGAGAAGAAGGGAACTGTT
>CAYZNA010000276.1:0-5409 GCA_964478665.1 uncultured Anaerolineales bacterium | reverse complement strand
TGGCCAAGCCGGATTTACACTCCCTGCCCCCGGCTATCCCCGTTCCCCGCTGTCGCACGGGGGTGTGTCCGGCCAGCAGGGCGACGGTGGCGGCGGCCCCGGCGGGTTCGGCGTACAGTTTGGCGTAGCCCAGCACCGCCCGCAACCCGGCGGCGATTTCGTCCTCGGTCAGGGTCACGAGGTCGTCCACGTAGCGGCGGGTCATGGGATAGGTGAACTGCCCGGCCATCGGCGCGGCGAGGCCGTCAGCCATGGTGCTCACTGTCTCCAGCCGGACGATTTCGCCCCGGTCCCAACTCTGCCGCATGGCGCTGGCCCCGACCGGCTCCACCCCGTACACCCGCACGCCCGGCTTCAGCGACTTTGCCGCCAGCGCAATGCCGGAAACCAGCCCGCCGCCACCCACTCCGACCACAATCACGTCCACCTCGGGCACCTGTTCCACAATCTCCAGCCCAACCGTGCCCTGCCCGGCGATAATCAGCGGGTCGTCAAAGGGATGAATCAGGGTGAGATTGCGCTCGCGCTGAAGCGCAGCCATGTAGGAAAAGGCCTCGGTCATGCTGCCGTGCAGCACCACTTCCGCGCCGTAGCCGCGAGCGGCGGCGGCCTTCACCGGACTGGCGCTGGCGGGCATGACCACGGTGCAGGCCGCGCCCACCTGTCGGGCGGCCCACGCCAGCCCCATGGCGTGATTCCCGGCAGAGATGGTAATCAGCCCCCGGTCGAGGTCGGCCTGCGGGGTGTGGCGCAGCCGGTTGAGCGCCCCGCGCGGCTTGAAGCTGCCGGTCTTCTGGAACAACTCAGCTTTGAGCCACAGCCGCACGCCCAGCCGGTCGCCCAGCAGGGTTGAACTGAAAACCGGGGTCAGGTGCAGCGCGTCGCCCAGGGTTCCGCGGGCAGCCAGGACTTGAGAAAACTCAACCATCGCGTTGACTCACCTCCGCGCAAACCGAACGGTCTTCTCGGTCACAACCACGAAATGGTCGGGAAGCCGGTCCGCGTGGCTACCGAGCAACTGCTTCAGCACTTCCAGCTTGACCCTCGTTCGTTCGTCAGCCAGGCGAAGCAGAACGACGCCCCGGTGTGGACGCCGTTCGCGATACACCTTCTCCCCGAAATCCTTGTCATTGGTAATCAGAATCCACCGTCCGGCAAACGCCCTCTGGATAACTTCATCGTCGTCCGCGCCACTGGCTTCATTGTATATCGAGAACACTTCGTGTCCCTGCTCTCGTAACCACCGCGCCACTGCCGGACCGGTGCACTCATCCACCAGAAACCGCATTTACGCCGTCTCCAGCACCAGCGGCGCGAACAGGGTGTCTTCGAGCGACCTGGAAGCAAACAGAATACAGGCCCGAATGTCCTCCTCGGTAAGCCCGTCGTATTCCTCGAGAATCTCGGCGACGGTCGCGCCATGCCCCACCAGGCCGAGAATGTATTCAACCGTCAGGCGCGTCCCCTGGATGACTGGCTTGCCGGCCATGATCCGGGAGTTGAGCGTGATGCGTTCAAGGAGTTGTTGGTCACTCATTAGTCCGGCCTCCTTACACCACCGCCGCGTGCGCGTTGCGCGGCAGGTAGCTGCCGCCGCCGGCCTCGCCGTTCCACGTCTCGCCATCCACCAGCAGGCTGCCGCGCACGTACACCTTCTGCGGCACGCCGGTCACCTGCCAGCCTTCGTACAGGTTGTAATCGGTGCGCTGGTGCGAGGTGCGCACGCCCATCGTCCGTTTCGCCGCCGGGTCCCAGATGACCAGGTCGGCGTCCGCGCCGACGGCAATGGTGCCCTTGCGCGGGTACAGGCCGAAGATTTTGGCCGGGTTGGTGGCGGTTAGTTCCACGAACTTGTTGGCCGTGATGCGCCCCTGCCCCACCCCGTAGGTCCACAGAATCTGCTGGCGGTCTTCAATGCCGGGGACGCCGTTGGGGATTTTGCTGAAATCGCCCGCGCCCAGTTCCTTGCCGGCGATCTTCACTTTCTGCCCCTCGTATTCGATCTCCTTCGAGCCGTCGAGGAAGAACGGGCAGTGGTCGGTGGAGACCGCCTGCAACTGGCCGTTGGCGATGGCCCGCCACAGGTACTCGTTGTCCTTCTGGTAGCGCATGGGCGGCGAGCAAACCAGCTTCGCGCCGTCGGGCTTGTCGAGGTCGTCTTCGGTAAAGAACAGGTACTGGGTGCAGGTTTCGCCCATCACCTGCAAGCCGCGCGCGCGGCCATAGGTGAGCATGTCCACCGACTCTTCGCAGGTCATGTGCACCACGTACAGCGGGCAGCCGGCCATGCCGGCCAGGGCCACCGCGCGCATGGTGGCCTCGGCCTCGGCCCACGCCGGGCGGGTGCGGGCGTGCCAGCCGGGGCTGAGATTGCCCTTCGCACGCGCCTGGCTCACCAGCAGGTCAATGGCGTCGCCGTTCTCGGCGTGCACCATGATAATCATGCCGGCCTCGGCGGCCTTCATCATGGCCCGGAACAGGGTGGTGTCGTCCACCTGCAGCACGCCCTTGTAGGCCATGAACAGCTTGAGCGAGGTCACGCCCAGATCGGCGATGGTGGGGATCTCGTCCATCACGGCCTCGGTCAGGTCGGTGATGGCGACGTGGAAGCCGTAATCCACCACCGCCTTGCTGTCGCTCTTCTTGTGCCAGGCTTCGATGGACTGGCGCAGGCTCATGCCCTTGCCCTGAATCACGAAGTCAATGTGGCTGGTAGTGCCGCCAAAGGCCGCCGCCTTGTGGCCGGTGTAAAAGTCGTCGGAGGAGACCGTGCCGCCAAAGGGCAGTTCGAGGTGGGTGTGCACGTCAATCCCGCCGGGGGTGACCAGCTTGCCGGCGGCGTCCACCACCTGCGCCCCGCCGGCCGGCAGGTCGCGGCCAATCAGCACGATCTGCTCGCCGTCAACTAGAATGTCCGCCGGGTAGGTCTCAGCGGCGGTGATGAGGGTTCCGTTTTTGATCAGCGTTTTCATGGACGTGTCTCCCTACGATTACGGTTGGTAGGCCTCGCGGCGGTGGGCAATCCGCCACACTGTGATCAAGTTGTTGTCGTTGTCAATCTCGTAAAGAATCCGGTAGTCGCCTGTCCGAGTGCGCCAGTCGTGTTGGGAGCCGGCCAGCTTCGCAACGCCCGGGGGACGAGGGTCGGCCTTCAGCGCTTCGATAACACGATCGAGCCGGGCGCGTATGTCTGCCGGCAAACGCTTGCGTTGTTTCTCAGCCGTGGCGGTCAGCCGCACGCGGTAGCTCATACGGCCAGTCGTTCTTCGGCCAGGATGTCGTCCAGATCACGGGCCTGTTCTTTCTCGTTCCGCACCTCGTCAATGAGCAGGAGGTCCGCCGCGTCCTGAAGGTGCGCCGGAAGCTCCTGCCAGTCCCGCCCGGCAAGCAGCAGCCGGAGATAGGAACGAAAATCCGCCGCAGCGAGGATTACCTCGACCAGTTGCCCGCCCTCACCGTAGACCATTTTTGGGGCATGCGTCATCACAGGAGTCATGAGATCGTCGCCTCCCTCCACAATAGCTCTTCCGAATTCTTTCGTTCCCCCCGCCGGGCGGTTGGCCGGCCACCATTATAAACCCACAGGAGGCCGGCCAGGGCGTCCGCCCCGGAGGTGTGCCCCACCGCCAACACCCCTCCAATCTCCACGCAAGGCGTCCAATCCCCAATCTCCAATCTCCAATCCCCAATCTGCCCTACGGCCAGCGATTCGAACAACGTATGCCATTGCTCGCTGCACTCCCCCCGCGCAGCCGCCCGCAGGAACGCGGCGGACAGCGCGGTGGTCAGCGGCGCGGCGGCTTCGACGATGGCCGGGCAGCGGGATTCCGCTCCCGGGCCGGCCAGCCCGGCCCACGCGGCCAGCATTGCCCCGACGATAAAATCGTCCCCGGCCGGGGTGAGGCCGCCCCCGACCCCGGCCAGCAGCCGCGCCCCCTCCCGGAGCGCTTCCCCCGCCCCGGAGCGCAGCCCCCGCGCCAGCGCCTCCGCCCCCGCCGCTGCCCGCCCGATGAAAGACCTGTCAGGTCTCGCAGACCTGACAGGTCTCTCATCGGGCAGGCGATACAGGTCGAGCAGGCTGCCGGGGGGCGCCAGTTCCAGCGCCAGCGGCAGCAGCCCGGCCAGCAGCCCGGGATCGAGGGCCAGCGCCCGGCGCACGGACTCCCAGTCCGGGACGGGGTCCCACGGGCGGGCCGGGGCGACCGCTACGCAGACGCGCAGCCCGTCGAGGGCCAGGGTACCGTCCCCCACGCGGACCGGCGCCCCGGCGGTCAAATGCCGGAAGGGGGCAGGGCCGGCCGGGGCCACGGTCAGCGAGAAGGGCGTCCGGCCAGCGTCCGGGGTGGAGAGCGCGAGCACCGCCCCATCCCCGGCGATCAGGTTGCAGGTGCGGTCGAAGGCGCTCAGCACACGGGCGGCCGTCGTCCGGGCCAGCCAATCCCGCGCCGCCGGGGTGATGGAGAGGGCGGTCAGGGTTTTCACGCCGGCCACTCCTGCGCGGTGCGGGAGACAAAGTCCGCAAGTGTGGCCGGCGGGCGGCCGAGCAGCCAGCGGAGGACGTTGGGGTTGCCGGTCAGGCCGTGGCGGGCGTAGTAGCGGAACATTCGCAGCAGGGTCTCAACGGCGTAGTCGCTCAGCCCGGCGGCGCGCGCCCCGGCCTCCCACCGGTCGAGGGGCACGGCCTCGGCGCGGACCGGGCGCCCCGGTCCGGCGCTCAGCGCCGTCGCCACTTCGGTCTGGGTCAGCGGGGCTGTCCCGGCCAATTCGTAGGTCGCGCCGAGGTGGCCGGCCCGGGTCAGCACGATGGCGGCGGCCTCCGCTACATCGCACAGGTCAACAAAGCTCAGCCGGGTCTCCACCGGGTAGGGCACGCGGTAAAGGCCCTGCTGGCGGAGGGCCTCCCACCCGGCCAGCAGATTCTGCATGTAGGCGGTGGGCTGAAGGATGGTGAAGGGCAGCCCGGACTCGAACAGCGCCTCTTCCACCCGCAGTTTGTTCCAGTGGTGGGGCATGGCCCCGGCCTGCGGGTGCAGCACCGAATGATAGACGAAGCGCCCCACCCCGGCCTCCCGCGCCGCGCCGATCACCAGCCTGCCAATTGCCACTTCCTCCGGGTGCATGTTGGGGCAGATGTGGTAAACCGCCCGCGCTCCCTCTACTGCCCGGGAGACGGCGGCCCGATCCCGCAGGTCTCCGGTCGCGACCTGCCCCGCCCCGGCCTCCCGGACCGCCTCCGCCTGTGCCTCCCGCCGCAGCAGCGCCCGGACCGCCTGCCCGCGCGCGGCCAGCGCCCGGGTGACTGCCCGGCCGGTTTTGCCGGCAGCGCCAGTGACCAGGATCATGGTGAGTGGTAATTAGGGTCTGTAAAAATATAAGTTCCAGAGTCAACCGGGCGGGGCCGCTCCAGAG
>CAYZNA010000275.1:0-5430 GCA_964478665.1 uncultured Anaerolineales bacterium | reverse complement strand
CGTGGTTCATGCCTCTAGTTTGAGGCAGTTCTCACTTTTTGTCAAAAGTCCAAGTGGTAGAGTGGCGGCATCACTCGTCCAACCGACGCGACCTGCTCTTGCCACCACGGGGGTGCTTCCATGACTGCTTTGCTTCACCGACGGACAGGCGCGGCCCTGCGGGCCGTGCTGGTGCTGGTCTTCAGCCGCTGGCGGCGCCGGTAGCACGCCGGGCGGAGACGATCCGGGTAGCAGCCGCGGGCGGGGAAGCGGCTGCCCCGGCGGGCGCCCCCCCGGCACCCGCGTCCGGGGCAGGTGTGCCGGACGTTCCCACAACCCTTCCTGAATCCACTGCCAGCCCCGGCCCGACGGCCACCCCGCCGGTGATCGGCACGCCGGCGCCGACGGCCACGCCGCCCGGCAGGCCGCCCAGCTCCACCCCGCGCGCCACCCCGCCGGGCGGGCCGACGGTGACCCCGCCAACCCCGCCGCCTCCACCCGATGTGACTGCGCCGGTGGACCCGGTCACCGGGGGAGAACTGCGTTCTCCGGACGGGCGGGTGAGGGTGGTCTTCCCACCCGGGGCGGTGGACCGCCCGGTGCTGGCCAGTTTCCGCGGGCTGACCCTGCGCGGAGATGAAGCCGGCGCGGGCAGCCGTGCTCTGCAGCAGGGGCTGGCCCTGCCGCTGGCCGCCGAACTGCGGGCGGTGGGGGCAGCGGACGGGCTGGAATTGCCGGCCTTCCTGCGCCCGGTCACGCTTACGGTGGACCTGAGCGGGCTGGTGAGCCTGCCGCTGCCGAAGGGCCCGCAGCTCTGGCTGGGCTACTACGAGGCCGCGAACGACCGCTGGACCCCGGTGCGCGCCACGGTGGAAACGACCGGCGGGGGAGTGCTCTTGCAGGCAGAGATCCAGCATTTCTCCGCGTGGGGGGCGGGCTACGATATTAACCCCGGCTGGCTGCCGCTGTTCAACGAGCCGCAGGTGGCGCTGTTCAGCGGGGCGGCCACGTACAACTTCCCGATTGAAGTGCCGCCGGGGCGGGGCGGGGTGCAGCCGCAACTGGCGCTGACTTACAACAGCCGCCAGGTGGATGGCATCCTCGCGTGGACCCAGTCCGGCTGGGTGGGGCACGGCTGGGAGCTGGACACGGTGGCGATCAGCCGGGAGCTGGATTACCAGGGCGCGGCAAACAGCCCGAACTGCACCGGGTCGCAGGATGGAGTCACCCGGCTGCGGCTGTTGTTCAAGGGCACGGGCTACACCCTGATCCGGGGCACGGCGGTGGGTGACCGGACGGGCACCGGCTACCGTTACTACACCCAGGAGCGCAGTCCGTTGTACATCGAGCGGCGCAACAGCGGCATGGGCGGGGGCAGCCCGCCGCTGGCACAGGGCGGCAACGTGACCGGGGAGTACTGGATTGTGCGCGACCCACGCGGGGTGGAGTACCGCCTGGGATACCAGGAGGACTCGGAACTGACCCTGGCCGATGTGGCCAACTGCAATTACACCGACCCGACGGCGATCAACTACGGCGGGCGGGATAACGACCCGGCTACGGCAGCTTTCCTGTGGCGGCTGGACTATGTGAAGGACCCGGATGGGAACGATATGTTCCTGAGCTATACTGAAGAGGACCATAACCCCCCTCCCTGCAGTGGCTGGACCGACCCGAATTACGAGAAGGCCAGCTACCTGACATGGAT
Organism: uncultured Anaerolineales bacterium; assembly: GCA_964478665.1. Taxonomy (GTDB): domain Bacteria; phylum Chloroflexota; class Anaerolineae; order Anaerolineales; family CAYZNA01; genus CAYZNA01. The sequence continues at coordinate 3,743 of CAYZNA010000275.1, read as the reverse complement.
AGGGTACAACTGGTACGACCCGGACGGGGGCAGCCCCGAGCCGGGGCGCTTCGGCAGCGAGGTGATGTTTGAGCTGGCTAACCGGCCCACCGGCGACCTGGACGACGGCGGCTTTGTCTGCGACAAGATTCTGCATCAGGGCAAGTATCTGTTGCACATCACGGTGAAGCAGGACGGGGCGATGGTGCGGCGTTACGACCTGAGTTATGAGCTGGTGAACGACGCGAACGCCAGTGGGCAGGTTGGCTTCGCCAACCGCGAGATCAGCCGCATCACGCAGTACAGCAGCGACGGAAGCAGCGCGCTGCCAGCCACCACCTTCGAGTACGAGGCCGTGCCCAACAAGGACTGGTGCAGCAGTTGCTATTTTTATAGCGACCCGCACGACTGTTCCGGTAATACTGACTGCTTCTCCTTCCGCTATCAGCGCCTGTCGGTGGTGCGCAACGGCTACGGGGGGCGGACGGTCTTCACCTACGAACACGACCAGCGGGGCTTCTGGCTGTTCTGGAGCTACCGGGTGAGCACGCGGGAGATCTACGATGGGCTGACTGCCGCGCCGGCGCGCTACGGGTACACCTACGGCACGCCCTGCTACAATCAGGGCAGCGCCAACCTGCCGGAAGGGGCCATCAGTTGTCAGGCGCGGCTCCCGGCGTGGGTGGACAATCCCGGCCCACTGAGCGGATACCAGGTGGTCACCGACACGGTGAAGGGCTATGACGGAACGATCGCTTCGCTGACTGTTCACTACTATCAGACCAACGCTACCGAGGGGGGTGACCCGACGCTTGCCAGCAAGTATATGGGCCGCGAGACGCGCACGGAGTGGAAAGATGCCGCCGGAACGCTGCTGCATTCGCAAGACTCCGCTTACACCGTGGTGGATGCGGGCACAGACCGCTGGGCCGTGCGTCTGGCCAGCCAGACGGTCACCAGCGGGGCAAAGAGCCTGCGCACGGAGTACGGCTACGACGACTACGACAACGTGATCTGGCAGCAATCCGGCAACTACGTCAATGGCGCGCTGACGGTGGACCGGCGGGTGGACAACACCTACAATAACAACACAACCCTGTGGCTGATCGGGCAGCCCTCGGGGCAGACGGTGCGGGCCACGGCGGGCGGCCCCATCCTGGCGCAGACCACGACCACGTACTACGCCGCCTACCCGCACCGGGTGTGGAAACAGTCGCTGCTGCTGGACGTGACAAGCGGGGCGACGGCCACGAGCGAAATCACCAGTTACGACGCGTGGGGCAACCCGCTCACGGTGAAAGACCCATTGGGCCGCACCACCACCACCACCTACGACTCCACCCTGCACCTGCTGCCGGTCTCGGCGACCAACGCCCTCGGCCACGTCACCAGCACCAGCTACGATCCGCTCTTCCTGCTGCCGGCCACGGCCACCGACCCCAACGGGGCAGTGACGACCAGCACCTACGATGCTTTCGGGCGAGCGATAACGGTGACGGCGAACGGGGCCAGTCCCTACCTGCTGTATTACTACGGCCCGCCGGGGCTGAGCGAAGACGGGAACACCTTGCTCACCCCGGCGCGGGCCAGGGTGCAGGTGCAGGTGGATAGCGGGCGTTACGTGAACGCCTGCTTCCACTACGATGGGCTGGGGCGGCTGATCCAGCAGAACTTCCCGGCCGATGGCGGGCAGAATGTGCGCACCAACTTCGGCTACAACGCGCAGGGCCAGCAGATGCGGGCCAGCCAGCCGATGTTCGAGAGCAGCGCGGCATGGGCGTATGTATCGCCCCCGGCCAATTGGGCCGGCTGGAATCCCACGGTGAGCACCTACGACGCCCTGGGCCGTCCGACCAGCGTGACCGGGGCGGACGGCGCGCAGACGAAGTTCGCCTATCAGAACTGGAGCACGCTGGCGCTGGACGCCAACGGGCGCCAGATTGTGCAAGAGGCCGACGGCTACGGGCAATTGACGGCGGTGAAAGAGTACACCGGGACCCATTCCACCAACTTCCCGGACTGGGGCGCAACGGCCTCCGCCAGCACGGCCTACAATTACGACGCGCGCGGTCTGTTGAAGACCGTCAACGATACGGCCGGCAATGTCACCGAGATCACCTACGACGCCGGGGGGCGCAAGACCGGCATGGACGACCCGGACATGGGGCAGTGGGCATATACTTATGACGCGGCCGGGAACCTGACCCGCCAGAGCGACGCGCGCGGGCAGCGCATTTGCTTCTACTACGACACCCTGAACCGGCTGACCGGCAAGCATTACCGCACGGACGACGCCTGCCCGGCCAACCCGACCCTGAACGTGAGTTATACTTACGACACGGGCGCGAACGGCATCGGGCGCCGGACCGGCCTGAGCGACCCCTCCGGCTCCACAACGTGGGCCTACGATCAGTGGGGCCGGGTGCTGAGCGAAACGAAGGTGATAGACAGCCAGAGCTTCACCACCTCCTACACCTACGACCGGCTGGGGCGGGCCAAAACCATCACCTACCCGGACAACGAGACGGTGACGCAGACCTACAACGATCAGGGGCTGCTGAACAGCCTGAGCGGAACGGGGAACTACCTGACCGGGGCCAGTTTCAACCCCGCCGGGCGGCCGCTTACGGTGAGTTTCAGCAACGGGATGGCTACCAACTACACCTACGACCCGGCTACCCTGCGCCTGAGCACGCTGAAGACCACCTTCAACCAGACCACGCTGTTCGAGAACGCGTATTACTATGACGGTGTGGGCAACATCACTCAGCTCAACGATGCGCTGCGTGCGGAGAACCACACTTACACCTACGACGATCTCAACCGGCTGACGGGCGAAGTACTGACCGCCGGCAACGCGCCCTACAGCGGGGCGCAATACGACTACGACCCGATCGGCAATCTGCTGCTAAAATGGGAAAACGTGGCAAGTTCGTTCGTGGACGTTCCGCCCGGGCATTGGGCGCGGGCCTACGTGGAAGCCCTGTATCTGGCGGGGATCACCGGCGGATGCAGCCATAACCCGGAGAAGTACTGCCCGGAGAGCACCGTGACACACGCGGAGATGGCCATCTTGCTGCTGCGGGCGGAGCACGGGGGCGCCTACCAACCACCCCCGGCCACAGGCGCCATCTTTTCCGATGTGCCGGCCAACTACTGGGCCGCGGGGTGGATCGAACAGTTGGCCAATGAGGGCATCACCGGTGGCTGTGGCGGCGGGAACTTCTGCCCGGACGCCGCCACCAGGCGCGACGAGATGGCAGTGTGGCTGTTGCGCGCCAGGTACGGCGGCAGCTACAGCCCGCCCCTGGCTTCCCACTTCTTCAGCGACATGAACGGGCACTGGGCCGAAGCGTGGGCGGACGAACTGTACCGGGAGGGCATCACCTCCGGCTGCGGCGGGGGAAACTACTGCCCGGGCGGGAGCATGACCCGGGTCGAAAGCGCAGTGTTCCTCACCCGCGCTTTTGACCTGCCACTGCCCGACGATTCGGGCAACCCGCCCGTCAGCTACACCTATCCCGGTGGCGGGCAGCCGCGCCCGCACGCAGTAACGGCGCGCAGCAGCGGCGACAGCTTTCAGTACGATGCCAATGGCAACATGACCGTTCGGGTGGAAAACGGCGCCCCCTTCGGTCAGGCGTGGGACGCCGAGAACCGGCTGAGGGTGATCACCAACACCCTCACCAGCGAAGTCTGGCAGTTCACCTACGACGGCGACGGCAACCGGGTGCTGCAGCTTCACCCCGATGGCCGCAAGACCG
>CAYZNA010000274.1:0-5447 GCA_964478665.1 uncultured Anaerolineales bacterium | reverse complement strand
GGGATCGAGTATCCGCCCAGGCGCATCCAGGTGGTCGAGGAGCCTGCGCACCACTTTCAAGGAATAAGCCGGTGTCAGCCTCAGCCAACCGTAGCGACCCTGCTTGAGATTGTGTTTGAACGTCAGGTCGGCGCGTTGGTGCAGCATCGTTCAAGCCAGAAGTGTCATGCCGGTGCTCCTCCTCTGTGAATGCCGGCGATTATAGCCGGAAACTGGTCACGCCACCGGGGGCCTGAGACATGGGGTACAATTCCTCGCCGGGGCAGAGGCCGGACGCGGTGCTGCCCCTTCACTGCGTATGAGCCAGATCCTCTCCCTCCCCGAAGCGGTCCGCCAGGCCAATGAACTGCGCGGGGCCGGCAAACTGCTGGTGTTCACCAACGGCGTGTTTGATTTGCTGCACGCCGGCCATCTGGCTTATCTTGAAGCCGCGCGCTCTCTGGGTGATGCCCTGTTGGTGGGCCTGAATTCGGACGCCTCGGCCCGGGGACTCAGGGGCCTGGCCCGACCCTTTCTCCCCGCCCCGGACCGCGCCCGGCTGCTGGCCGCCCTGCGCGCGGTGGATGCCGTGATCCCCTTCCCGGAGCCAACCGCCGTGGAGCTGGTCCGCGCCCTGCGCCCGGCCATCTACGTGAAAGGCGGCGACTATGCTCACAAAGGCCTGCCCGAGCGCCCGGCAGTGGAGGGATGCGGCGGGCGGGTGGTGCTGCTGCCGCTGCTGCCGGGACGCTCCACCAGTGAGCTGATTGAGCGCATTCAGCGGAGCGTGAAGCGTGGAGCGTGAAGCGTGTTTCGCCTCCCCCCTTCCCGCAGCACCTGAACTGGGCGGCATAGCCCGCGCAGCGACCGTGATCGCCGCTGGCAGCGTGGTCAGCCGCGCCCTGGGGCTGGTGCGCGAGACCGTCAAGGCCCACCTGTTCGGCGCCGGGGCGCAGGTGGACGCCCTGAACATTGCCCTGATTGTGCCGCTGCAATTCTACGAGCTGGTGACCGGCGGGCTGGTCAACTCCGCGCTGGTGCCGGTGTTCAGCGATTACGCCGAGCACGACCGGGCCGGGCTGTGGCGGCTGGCCAGCGTGCTGCTCAGCCTGGCGGCGGCCGCACTGAGCGCCCTGCTGCTGGTCTTCGAGTTGCTGGCCGCGCCCCTGGCCGGCCTGCTGAACGACTCCGGCGACCCGGCCTCGCTGGCGCTGACCGCCCGGCTGCTGCGCATCACCCTGCCGGGGGTGATCTTCCTGAGCTTCTCCGGCATCCTGACCGGGCTGCTGTACGCCCTCAAACGTTTCAGCGTGCCGGCCTTTATGCCGGCGGCCTTCAACGCCAGCATGGTGGCGCTGGCGCTGCTGCTGGCCCGGCCGCTGGAGGTGGGGGCCATGGCGCTGGGGTTGCTGGCCGGGGCGGTAGCCCAGGTGGCGCTACAGCTCCCGGCCCTGCGCGATGCCCGCCTGCGCCCACTGCTGAGCTTCCGCCACGCTGGATTACGCCGGGTCTTCAAGCTGTATTTGCCCATCGTGTTCGGGTTGCTGGTCACACAGGTACAGGTGTTCGTGGGCCTGCGGCTGGCCAGCCAGACCGGCGCCGGCGGGGTGAGCTGGATGGGCTACGCCACCACCCTGATGCAGTTCCCGCTGGGGCTGGTGGCCTACGCCGTCTCGCTGGCGGTGCTGCCCACCCTGTCGCGCCACGCCGGCATCTCCGGCGACCAGAATCCGTCCGAGTTCAAAGCCACGCTGGTTCACGGCCTGAATCTGGTGCTGATGCTGATTATCCCGGCCACGGTGGGGCTGTTTGTGCTGGCGCGCCCGATCGCCGGCCTGCTGTTCGAGCGAGGCCAGTTCACCGCCTCTGACACGGCGCAAACTGCGCTGGTGCTGCGCTACTTTCTGCCCGGGTTGAGCTTTGCGGCGATGGATACCCTGCTGATCTTTGCCTTTTACGCGCGCAAGGATACCCTCACCCCGGCGCTGGTGGGCGTGGCCAGCGTGGGCATTTACCTGCTGGCGGCGCTCAGCCTGATCCGGCCGCTGGGGCTGTTCAGTCTGATGGTGGCTGATTCGCTCAAGCAGATTTTCCACGCGCTGGTGTCCGGGGCGCTGCTCGCGCCGAGGGTGGAGGGCTTCCGCCGCACCGGGCTGTGGGCCAGCGCGGGTAAGGCGCTGGCCGCCGCCGCGCTGCTCGGGCTGGCGGCGGAAGCCGGTCGGGGCTGGGTGGAGGGTTGGGGGCTGCCGGGCGGGCTGCTCGGGTACGGGATCGCGGTCGGGGGGCCGGGGCTGCTGGGGACCGGGGTCTATTTCGGGGTTCTGTATCTGCTGGGGGCGCCGGAGCTGCACCTGCTGGTCGCCTCGGCTCGCGCCCGGCTGAGGCCGGGATATATAATACGGTCAATGGATCAGAAGACTGACGCCCGCCGTTCGCTGCCGCCCGAGTTGTACACCGAGAGCTATTTCCTCACCGCCTGCGAGGGGTTTGAGGACTTCCGCGAGACCGGCGGCGAGCGGCTGTCGCGCCGGCTGGCGGCCTCCTTTGCCCATGCGGCAGTCGCGCCGGGCATGACCGTGCTGGACGTGGGCTGCGGCCGGGGCGAGATCCTGCGCCACTGCGCCCGGCTGGGGGCAACCGCCTTCGGCGTGGACTACGCCCCGGTGGCGGTGAACCTCTCGCGCCAGATTCTGGGCGCGGCGCCGGGCGGTCGGGTGGGTCTGGGCCAGGCCGATGCCCGGCGGCTGCCTTTCCCTGCGGAGAGCTTCGACCGGGTGCTGATGTTCGACGTGGTCGAACACCTGTATCCGTGGGAACTGGACGCGGCGCTGGCCGAGGCGTGGCGGGTGTTGCGCAGCCCCGACCCGGCTGCGCTGCGCCCCGGCGGCAAGCTGGTTGTGCACACCGCGCCCAACGTGTGGTACGATCGTTACGCCTATCCCTTTGTGCGCCTGTTCCGCGTGCTGGCCGGGGAGGGCGAGAAGTACCCGCGCAACCCGCGCGCGCTGAACGTGGCCGCCAACGTGGAGGTGCACGTGAACGAGCAGAGCGGCCTGAGCCTGTGGCGCGCGCTGCGCCAGGCCGGCTTTCGGGACGTGAAGGTCTGGCTGGATAGCCCGCCCCAGGACCGGCAGGAGAACAGCGGCCTGGCCGCGTTGCGCGCGCTGCTCTTCGGCGCGCCGCCCTTTCGGTGGTTTTTTGAGCGCGAGGTGTTTGCGGTGGGAGAAAAAGGGGTGACCGATGGCCGTTCGAGGGGATGAAGGAGCGATCATAACCGGAGCAACCAGATCAAGAACTCCACGGATCGAAACGCCGTCCCATCGTGTTTCACGCCGTCCCGGTATCGCCTCCCGCCTCTACCGCTCGTTGGCCGAGCAGTTTGCCGCGCTGCTGATCCGTGAACTGAGCGACCGGCTGACGGCGGTTGTGCTGTACGGTTCGGTGGCGCGGGGAACGGCCCGGCGCGAGAGCGACATTGACCTGTTTGTAGTTGCGGGCGAGACGGACGAAGAAAAAGAATCCATCTGGCATCGAATCTGGAACATTGAAGACGAGTTCTGGGACAGCCCGGAGGCAGTGGCACTACGAGAAAGGGGCTACCGGGCCAGCGTTGAAACCTTCGTCTATAGCAAGCCGCAGGCACGGCGGGGGGCGAAACTCTACCTGGACATGGCGTTGGAGGCCATCGTTCTGCACGACCCGGAGGGTTTCTTTACTCACCGGATGGAGCAGGTGAAGCAGCGGATGCTCGAACTAAAAAGCTATCGAGAGTGGGTCGAGCACGATTTGTATTTCTGGCAACTGAAGGGCGACGCGAAACCGGGAGAAGTCTTCTCTGTGCCGTACATCGAGGAGGCCACCGGATGACCAACCGCGACCTGGTTCTCTCCCGACTTTCCGACGCCCGGTCTTTCCTGAAGTACGCGACGGGGACGCTGGAAGAGGGGCGTTTTCACCACACAGTCCAGTTTGCTCAACGAACCGCGGAACTGGCAGTGAAAGCTTTGCTGTCATACGAAGGCAAAGATGTGCCGGATGTTCACGACCTTGCGCGAATGGTCAACAATCTGGCTGTCGTCCGTGCGCTGCCTCCCGAACAGCAGCGCCAGTTTTACCGGAGCAATCGGGAACTTGCCAGAGAACGGCTGACGGCCATCTATGGCTCGGATGAGGGCGTACCACTCGACGCAATGTACGACCGGGCTGCCGCAGAGAAGGCACTCGAGCAGGGCAGGTTCGTCCTCAGCACAGCGGAGTCGCTGATCGCTTCTTCTGAGGAAGTCTGACACGGTGAGGAAGAAGGGGTAAAGCATGGAGGCTCTCAATTGGGAATCCCGACCTGGCACAAGAACGCGACCCACGCGGGCCTCAGCAGTCTTGCGCCGAGTGGCCAACGAATTCACCACCGTTGCGAGTCAGGCCCTGGGCGTTCAACTGACATCGGCCATTTTGTTCGGGTCGGTGGCTCGCGGACAGGCCCGACGGAACAGCGACATTGACCTGCTCATCGTAGTTCGGGCAGACGACGAAGCACTCAGCCGCCTGCGCGAACGGGTCACCGATCTGTGTCTGGATTTTGAGGACAGCCCCGAAATGCAGTCGGTGGTGGAGATGGGTTTCCCTGCCGTCATCCGGCAGATTGTGTATTCCGAAACCGAGGCACTCCGGACGCACTTGTTTTATCTCGATCTGGTCACGGACGGGGAAATCCTGTTTGACCGAGACGGTTTTATGGCTGCGAAACTGGCCCGCGTGCGGCAAAAGATGGTCCAACTGGGAACCCGGCGCGAGTATTTGAACCGCAAACGCTGGATCTGGCTGCTGAAACCCGGCATGCAGCCGGGCGAGGTGGTTGAGTTATGAAAAACTCGGATAAATCTTTCTGGCTCGCCACTTACGGCCCCTACACCCCCAACCCGCCGCTGAAAGGCGACCTGAGAGCAGATGTCGCCATCATCGGCGGCGGGTTCACCGGCCTTTCGGCGGCGTACCACCTGCGAAAGGAAAGCCCCGGCACACAAGTGCGTCTGGCGGTCAGCCACGCCATTCGCGGCTACATGCGGGTGGAAGATCGGGCCTACGAACGCAAGATGCCACAATGAAAGACCGGCGATCCATTGACGATGTTTCCACCGCCGAGCTGGAGCGCATCCTGCGCAACCGCAGGCGCGCGGAGCGCGAGGCGCGCCTGAAAAGATTCCGGCGCTCCGGTCGTGCAATTTCGCTGCCGGACGGCCAGCCTGACCCGGTGGCCGCCCGAACCGACGACTTCCGCAGCCAGCTCGCCGAACTGGCGCCTGCCCCGGCGCGAAAGCGCAAAGCTCGCACGCTGTTCGACTGGCTGCTACTGGTGGTGGAGGTGGCGGCGGTGGTCGGGCTGGGCTACCTGCTGTACACCGGCGCCAACATGCTACGGGAGCTGACCACCGAGGTGGCGGAGGCCATCGCTCAGCCCACCCCCACGCCCC
>CAYZNA010000273.1:0-5448 GCA_964478665.1 uncultured Anaerolineales bacterium | reverse complement strand
GCATGAACTATAAAGACTACTACAAGATTCTGGGTGTCCCGAAATCCGCTGACGACAAAGAAATCCGACGCGCCTTTCGTAAGCTCGCGCAACAGTACCACCCCGACAAGAACCCCGGCAACAAGCAGGCCGAGGAAAAGTTCAAAGACCTCAACGAGGCCCATCAGGTCCTGTCTGACCCCCAGAAGCGGGCAAAGTACGACCAGCTCGGCTCGTCTTACGCGCAGTGGGAGCGCATGGGCGGCCAGCCCGGCGGCTTCGACTGGAGCCAGTGGACCCCGGGCGGCGGCGGGACGCGGGTGGATTTTGGCGACCTGGGCGATTTATTCGGCGACGGGAGCTTTTCCGATTTCTTCCAGACCCTGTTCGGCGGCGTGCCGCGCGGCGGCCGGCCCGCTGGCGGGGGCGGAAGCTCGCGGCGCGTCGCCGGCCAAAACATGGAACAACCCATCGAAATCACACTTGAAGAGGCCTACACCGGCGCCTCCCGCACGCTGCAAAAGGACGGCCGCCGCCTGCAAGTCAAGATCCCGGCCGGCGCGCGCACCGGCACCCGGGTGCGCATCCGGGGCGAGGGCAACCCCGGCCCCGGCGGCGCGGGCGACCTGTATCTGGTGATCACTGTCAAGCCCCACCCGATCTTCGAACGCAAGGAAGACGATCTGTACATGGACCTCAAGCTGGACCTGTACACCGCCGTGCTGGGCGGCGAGGCCCGCGTGGAAACGCCGGGCGGCGCCGTGCTGCTCACCATCCCGGCAGAAAGCCAGTCGGGCCAGACCTTTCGCCTGGCCGGCAAGGGCATGCCCCACCTGCGTTCTCACGACAAGCGCGGCGACCTGTACGTAATGCTGGCGGTACAGACCCCGCGCAACCTCAGCAGCAAAGAAAGAACGCTCTTCAGCGAGCTGGCCGCCCTGCGGCGAGACTCGTCAGACTGATCCGAAATCCTCGCCGGTCGCAGCGCCCGGCGCCAGCCGCCTGCCTGCCGACCGGCTGAACCCTCGCAGACCACTGGACCCCATGACCCACTCCCGCCTCCGCCTCCCGATCCTGCTCTTTCTGCTGTTTCTGATTCCGACCACTGCCTGCCTGAGCGGCCTGCCCGCGTTCAACGCCCCCACCGCGGCCCCTCCCCCCACCCCCTCCCCGGTCCCGGCAACCGCTCCGGCCGGGGGACCGGGTGTGCTCGCCGGCCAGGACCTGTTCGTTCGCATCTATGAACAGGCCAACCCCGGGGTGGTCGCCATCCGGGTGTTGAGCGAGAGCGGCAGCGGGCTGGGTTCCGGCTTTGTGGTGGAAAGCGAGGGCCAGCCAGTCATCGTCACCAACCAGCACGTGGTGGAGGGCGCCAGCGACAACGACATTGAGATAGACTTTGCCTCCGGCTCCAAGACGCGCGGGCGGGTGCTGGCCCGCGACGCCGACTCCGATCTGGCGGTGATTGCGGTGGATGCCCCGCCAGAAGAACTGCACCCCATCCCCATGGGCAATTCAGACGAAGTGCGGGTAGGCCAGCAGGTAATTGCCATCGGCAACCCGTTCGGGCTGAGCGGCACCATGACCGTGGGCATTGTCTCGGCGCTGGGCCGCACGCTGGAGTCCGAACATGCGGCGCCGGGCGGCGGGCGCTTCTCGGCCGCAGACGTCATCCAGACCGACGCCGCCATCAACCCCGGCAACTCCGGCGGCCCACTCATCAACCTGAACGGCGAAGTGATCGGCGTCAACCGCGCCATCCGCACCGAAAGCGTGACTGCCAGTGGCGAGCCGGTGAACTCGGGCGTGGGCTTCGCGATATCCATCAACACCGTCAAGCGCGTGCTGCCGGCGCTGATTGCCAGCGGCAAGTACGACTATCCCTACCTGGGCCTGGGCAGCCTGGACGAACTGAGTCTGATTGAAAGCGAGGCGCTCGGCCTGCCGCAAACCAGCGGCGTATATGTCACCGTGGTAACCGCTGGCGGCCCGGCTGAGGCCGCCGGGTTGCGCGCCGGCGCCCGCCCCACCGGCATCACCGGCCTGCTGGCGGGTGGGGATCTGATTGTGGCGATTGACGGCCGTCCGGTCCGCGCCTTCGGAGAGCTGATCTCGTATCTGGTCAGCAATGTTAGCGTCGGCCAGACCATCACGCTCACCGTTCTGCGCGATGGACAAACATTGGAGCTCCCGCTGGTGGTAGGGGTGCGACCCTGACGATTGCGGACCGCGTGGCGCCCCCGTGGAGTTGCCGGTCGTTGAGTGTGAACAGGTGCAGGGATGGCCGCGTGCGCTCGTCCACTCGCAGTCACCGGTCTACAATCCGCAATCCCCAATCCCCACTCACAAGGAGGTCACTGTGCTTACCGATCGTGATGTGAAGGAACTACTGAACGTCAAGACCAACCACCCTGTGCTCAGCGTGTACCTGAACGTAGACTCCACCCAACAACCAACCGATGCTTACAAGCTACGCCTGCGCGGCATGCTGAAAGACCTGGCGACCAACGGCAGCGCGGCCGACGCGGCCGCGGTTGAGCGATTCATGGAACATGAGTATGACTGGACCGGGCGCAGCCTGGCCATCTTTTCCTGCGCGCCGGCCGGCTTCTTCCGGGCCTACTCGTTGCAGATCCCGGTGCGCAGCCGGGCGCGCCTGATGCCCGAACCGTACGTCAAACCGCTGGCCGACCTGCTGGATTCTTTCGGCGGGTACGGCGTGGCGCTGGTGGACAAGCAGGGCGTGCGCGTGTTTCACTTTCATCTGGGCGAACTGCGCGAGCAGGAAGGCAGCATGGGCGAGGCCATCAAACACATCAAACGCGGCGGCGCCTCCACTGCCGCCAGGCAGCGCGGGGGCGTGGGCGGTGGGCGGCACAGCGAAGAGATGGTGGCGCGCAACATGCGCGAGTCGGCTGCCTTTGCCGCCGGCTTCTTCACCCAGAAGCAAGTGCGCCGCATTCTGTTGGGCGGCACCGAGGCCAACCTGGCCCGCTTCCGGGCCGAGTTGCCCCGCAGCCTGCAGAGCCTGGTGATGGGCAGCTTCCCGATGGAGATGACAGCCAGCCACGATGAGGTAATGCGCAAAGCCATGCAGGTGGCCGAGGAGGCCGAGCGCAAGCGCGAGGCCCGGCTGGTGCAGGCAGTGATCACCGCCGCGGCCAAAGGCAGGGAGGGCGTGGTGGGGCTGGAGGACACCCTCGGCGCGGTGCACGAGGGCCGGGTGATGACGCTGGCGGTCAGCGAGGGCTACCGCGCGCCTGGCTACCGCTGCGCCGGCTGCGGCTACGTCACGGCACAGGTATTGAGCGCGTGCCCGTTCTGCAGCCAGCCCTTCTGCCAGATCGAGGACGCCGCCGAGCATGCCATCCGCAAGGTGATGGCCGACGGCGGCGACGTGGAAATTGTGCGCAACTCCGCACTGGAGAAGAGCGGGCGCATTGGCGGCCTGCTGCGCTACTGAGGAATTGATAGCATGGGAAAAGCCCCCACTGTGAGGCCCGGCCTCCCCACACGCAAGGATGAATCGAATGCCTACGTCAACGCGCTGGCTCAGTTCGACCGGGCGGTGCAGCACCTGAACCTGAAGCGCGGCATTGAACAGTTTTTGCGCTACCCCAAACGGGAACTGGCGGTCCACTTCCCGGTGAAGATGGATAGCGGCGACATCCGCATCTTTACCGGCTACCGCGTGCACCATTCCACCGTGCTCGGCCCGACCAAGGGCGGCATCCGCTACCATCAAGATGTGACTCTGGATGAGATCCGTGCTCTGGCAATGTGGATGACGTGGAAGTGCGCCCTGATAGATATCCCCTACGGCGGCGCCAAAGGCGGCGTGGTGGTAAACGCCCACACCCTTTCGCAGGACGAGTTGGAACGCCTCACCCGCCGCTATGCCACAGAAATCAGCGTGCTGATGAATCCCAACGGCGACATCCCGGCGCCGGACGTGGGCACCAATCCGCAGGTGATGGCCTGGATCATGGACACCTATTCCATGAACAAGGGCTACAGCGTGCCGGCGGTGGTGACCGGCAAGCCGATTGAGATCGGCGGGTCGCAGGGGCGCCATGAAGCCACCGGCCGAGGCGTGATCGTCTCCATCATCGAGGCCTTGAAGTACAACAACATACCCGCAGAAGGGAACACGGTAGCCGTGCAGGGCTTTGGCAACGTTGGCTCGATCGCTGCCACCTACGCCCACCAGGCGAAGATGAAAGTGGTTGCCACCAGCGACGTGACCGGCGGGGTGTATAACTCGGCCGGGCTGGACATCACCGCTCTGCGCGCCCATGCTGCGCAGAGCGGTGGCGTGGCCGGCTTTCCCGGCGCGGACTCGATCACCAACGACGAGCTGCTGGCGCTGCCGTGCGACGTGCTCATCCCCGCGGCGCTGGAGAATCAGATCACCTCCGCCAATGCCGATCACGTCCGGTGCAAGCTTCTGGCGGAGGGCGCTAACGGCCCGGTGACCCCGGAGGCCGACGACATCCTCAACGAGAGGGGCATCTTTATCATTCCGGATATTCTGTGCAACGGCGGCGGGGTGATGGTTTCTTACCTCGAGTGGGTGCAGGGCCTGCAGTCGTTCTTCTGGGAAGAAGAACAGGTCAACAAAGAGCTGGACAGGCACATGATCAAAGCCTTCCATCAGGTGATGGCGGCCGCGCAGCAGTACGGGGTAGACAACCGCACTGCCGCCCAGGTGCTGGCGATTGACAAAGTAGCGCGGGCGGTCGCTATCCGGGGGATCTTCCCATAAGATCAGCGCGCCGCAGACCCCGTTGATCTGGGCCGGATCGGGCAGGAAACGGGCGTGCGCCGGGGAGTGCTCCCCCGCGCACGCCCGTCCTTTGTGTTGACCCCTGCCGGGAGGGCGCTGGCTACGCCATTCGCCGCACCTGGGGCGCCCGCACCAACACTGCGCCGGAGAGTACCGTCGGGCTGGAGACGCGCAACCGGGGGCTGATTGTGGCCGACCCGGCCAGCGGGCAGACCAGCCGCCCGCAGGTGTTCGCCGGCGGCGACGCGGTCACCGGCCCGGACCTTGTGGTGACAGCGATGGTCGCCGGGCGCAAGGCGGCGGAGGCCATTCACCGGTACCTCTCCGCTCATTAATTGCCCTCACCCCCTCTCCCGGCGGGTGAGGCGCTATCCTTCCTCCTCAGGATAGGCGGGCGGCCCGGTCAGCAAGACAGGCCGCCCACGCGATTAACGCGAACGCGGGGCATGTCACTCGAACCGTAACATGCCCCGCGTCGTTTTTTCTGAGGCGCGCTCTGGCTACGCTGGCACTTTCCGGAATCTAATCTCATCTACCCGCTGGCGCAGCCACAGGTTTACCAGCGTTTGCGTTGCAACCCGGGCGATAACATTAATCCGCGCGCCGCAACTTGCCCCACGAGGGCAGTGGGGCGGGCAGGGACGCCCGCCCCTACGTGCGCCGTTCCGGGCGTAGGGGCGACC
>CAYZNA010000272.1:798-5459 GCA_964478665.1 uncultured Anaerolineales bacterium | reverse complement strand
TGAGGTCGGGCCGATCACACAGGGTGGCCTACGACGTTTACCGGCGGTGCTCTGAGGCGAGTTCGGTCTCGTTGGAGCGGGATTTCCCCGCCCGCAAACCGGCGTCCCCGTTACGCCATCGCCAGGCTCTCACCTCTCTCTCCTGGCTCGCTGTGGGGATGACCTACTACTCCTCTTCGTTGCGTTGTTGGGACGCAGTGACCGCGCCCTTACGTTGTGAGGTGGACCCGACGAGGCTCGAACTCGTAACCCTCAGACTGCCAGCCTGATGCGCTCCCAATTGCGCCACGGGCCCAAATTTTGAACTATTCTACTGCATCGTCGAGCAAATCATCAATCACGCCTTGCCCAATTGCATCGAGGAGGCGACGAACCTCGAGCGAAAAGTAGTGGACGATACAGACGCCCTTATAGCCTTCCCGTTTTCTCCCTCCGCTGTCTTTGCGAATGCTCCCTTTGATGAACTGGCCGATCGGAATTCCAGTGACTTCTGACCAGTATTCTTTGCAGCGCCTCCTCGTCCATGCCCTCCGTAATCGCCAATTGACAACGTAGTTTACTCTCGTCAATGTCAAAGGTCTCTGTTACTTAAGGTGCTTTTCGGGATGTCAACCCCGAGCGCTTCGCTGATCTCGGTATACGTCAGACCGGCGCGGCGGAGTTCCCGCGTTCGTTCGCGCAAACCGTCTTCGTAGTCGCGCTTGCGCTTGCTGAACATGGGAACTTCCCTGAGTGGACCTGACGAGATTCGAACTCGTGACCTCTGCTGTGCGATAGCAGCGCGCTCCCAACTGCGCTACAGCCCGGAGTGTCGCCTCCAGATGGGCGAATTCTACCCCAGGGGTAAGGGACTGTCAAGGCACGCAAGTTTTGGCCCCCCGCCGTTTTACTTCCGAACCAATCTGTGCTATCATTCTGGCGCCGAGGGACTGAGACCACGCTCTCAGTTTTTTACGTTCTAGCGGCCTTGCTCAGACGCTCCACAGGGGGGCGCCTGTTTTGTGTGCGGTGCCAGTCAGGAAAGACCATGTCCGAACAACCAACTTTTCTGACCCGTGAGGGTCTCAAGAAACTGGAAGAGGAACTGCTCCATCTGCGCAATGTGCGCCGGGTGGAGGTGGCCGAACGGTTGCACAACGCTATGGAGGATGGCGAGATCGAAGAAAACGCCGAATACGAGGATGCCAAGAATGAGCAATCCTTTGTAGAAGGGCGAATCCTCACCCTCGAAACCATGTTGAGCAACGCCGTCATCATTGAGGACCAGCGCTCCGACCGGGGCGTGGTCAACGTGGGGAACAAGGTTACCATTCGCGAAGACGGCGGGGAGTCAGAGTCTTATACCATTGTCGGCCCGGCTGAGGCCAATCCCCGGACGGGACGCATTTCAAACGAGTCTCCACTGGGCAAAGCTCTGCTGGATCGCAAGTTGGGCGACACTGTAAAGGTGAACGCGCCGGACGGGGTGCTGGTGTTTCAGATCGTCGCCATTGAGTGACGGGCACAGGAACTCTTGAAACCCCGCGCCGGCCCGTTCGCGCGCGGGGTTTTTGTTTGTTCGATCGCTGTGGCCCGTCTTTTGCGCCCGCCGTTTCTGGGGAGGAATCTGGATATGGCTGAATACACTGAGATCGAGAGCATCCGCCTTGGCAAGCTGCCGGCCCTGCGGGCTGCCGGGATCGAACCGTGGCCGCGCGCCGCCCGGCGCACGCACACCAACGTGGAAGCCATCGCCGCCTTCAAGGCGGCGCCGGAGGGCGCCCGCGTGCCGGCCACCCTGGTTGGCCGGTTGCGCTCGGTGCGCACCATGGGCAAGAGTACCTTTGCCCACATCGAGGACGGGCACGGCAAGATACAGCTCTACCTGCGCGCCGACGATGTTGGCCCCGAGCGTCTCAAGCTGTTCAACAGCCAGTTCGATCTGGGCGACTTTGTGCAGGCCTCCGGCGCCATGTTTCGCACCAGGACCGGCGAGGTATCGCTGCACGTGGAGAGCTTCACCATGCTGGCCAGGGCCATTACCCCCTTGCCCGCCGCCAAAGAAGAAGTAGTGGACGGGCAGCGCATTGTGCACTCGGCCTTCTCCAATTCCGAAGCGCGCTATCGCGAACGCTACGCCGATCTGGCGGTCAACCCGGAAGTGCGCCAGACCTTCCGCACGCGCGCCCGCATCCTCTCCGCCCTGCGGCGCTTTCTGGATGACCACGGTTTTCTGGAGGTGGAGACGCCCATCCTGCAGCCCATTTACGGCGGCGCGGCGGCGAAGCCCTTCACCACCCACCACAACCAGCTCCGCCAGGATTTGTACCTGCGCGTCTCGTTTGAGCTGTATCTTAAGCGTTTGCTGGTGGGCGGGATGGAGCGGGTGTATGAGATCGGGCGCGACTTCCGCAACGAGGGCGTGAGTTTCAAGCACAACCCGGAGTTCACCCAGCTTGAGTTCTACATGGCCTACGCCGACTACGACGACGTGATGCGCCTGACCGAAGAGATGTTTGCCTTCCTGGGCGACGAGGTGCTGGGGACGCGCACGCTGACCTATCAGGGCCAGCAGATCAGCCTGGAGCCGGGCTGGCCGCGTATCCCGCTGTATGAGGCCATCGCCGAATTCACCGGCATCAACCCGGCCGACTACCCGACCAGGGAGAGCCTGTTGCAGGCCCTGCGCGCAGGCGGCCTGCCTGCCAACCCGCAGGCCACGCGGGGCAAACTGATTGACCACTTATTTGGCAGCCAGGTGGAGCCGCGCCTGATCCAGCCCACCTTTATTGTGGATTACCCGCGCGACATCTCGCCGCTGGCCAAAAGCAAGCCCGGCGACCCAACCATGGTGGAGCGTTTTGAGGGCTTCATTGGCGGGATGGAGTTATGCAACGCCTTCACCGAACTCAACGACCCGCTGGATCAGGAGCAGCGCTTCCTTGAGATGGGCCGCGACTACGAGACCGGCGACGAGGAGCAACACCCGCTGGACGAGGATTACCTGCGGGCCATGCGCTACGGCATGCCCCCCAATGGCGGCTTTGGCATGGGCGTGGACCGGCTGACCATGCTGCTGACCGACAAGTCCACCATCCGCGAGGTGATCCTGTTCCCGCACCTGCGGAGGGTGGCCGATGATGAATGATTCTCTCACCGCGAAGGAAGAAGGAAGAAGGAAGAAGGAAGAAGGAGGCCGGGGTGTGTCATAGAGAGGTTGCCGAAAAGCAGGCGTGCGTGGGGGTAAAAAGAACACCTATGTTCACTTCTTTCACAGTGGAAGCCGAGTTTGCGCTGCGGGCGGTGGGGGCCGGCTGCAGCCTTGCCCGAATGGTGCAGCGCGAGCTGGCGGTGCAGGCCATCAGCAAAGAGGACCGGTCGCCGGTCACGGTGGCTGATTTTGCCGTGCAGGCCGTGGTTGCGCACATGCTCAAACGGGCCTTCCCGGCCGATCCGCTGGTGGGCGAGGAAGCCGGCGACGCCCTGCGGCGCGATCCCGCCACCGGCGAACTGGTGGCGCGCTACGCCGCCCGGCTAGTGCCGGAGGCCACCCCGGCGGCAGTGGCAGACTGGATTGACGCCGGCAGGGAACAGCCCGGCAGCCGTTTCTGGGCGCTGGACCCGGTGGACGGCACGAAAGGTTTTCTGCGCGGCGATCAATACGCGGTGGCGCTGGCTCTGTTGCGCGACGGGCAGGTGATGGTGGGGGCGCTGGGTTGCCCCAACCTGAACCGGAATCTTGACCCCGAACCGGGCGGCGAGGGCGCGTTGCTGATCGCGGTGCGCGGCGAAGGCGCCCATTTGGGCAGCCTGAGCGGGGAGCACAGCCGCCGCCTGCGCGTCTCCGACTGCGCCGACCCGACCCGCGCCCGGCTGCTGCGCAGCTTCGAATCGGCCCACACCAGCGATGCGGGTACCGAGGCCTTTGTGGCCGCGCTGGGCATGGCCGGCCAGCCAGTTAAGATGGACAGCCAGGCCAAGTACGCGCTGCTGGCCGCCGGCAAAGCCGAGGCGCTGCTGCGCCTGCTATCGCCCAGCCAGCCAGATTACCGCGAGAAGATCTGGGATCAGGCCGCCGGCTCGATCATTCTGGAAGAGGCCGGCGGGCGCATCACCGATCTGGCCGGGCGCCCGCTGGACTTTTCCGCCGGGCGCACCCTGGCCCGCAACCGGGGCGTGCTGGCCACCAATGGACGGCTGCACGAGGCGGCGCTGGCAGCCCTGCGCCAGGGCCAGAGTGAATAGCGAGGCGAGGAGATTAGCCTGCCCGGCCCGGCTGTGCTAAAATAGAGACGGTACAGACAGGTCAGGGAACGAGATAAGGGAATTATGCTCGCACCACCCAACCTTAAACGCAGATTGGCGCGCGCGTTCGAAGAACCGCAGGCGACCGTGCTGGCGGAGGTTATTCACGACGCCTACAGCGATCTGGTGCACACGAGTGACTTCAACGAGTTGAAGGAAATCGTTCGCCAGTTGGCTATTGCCCAGCAGCGCACCGAGCAGCGAGTGGAGAGACTGGCCATTGCCCAGGAGAATCTTGCCGCCGCCCAGGGACGCACCGAACAACGGGTGGAAGAACTGGCCGCCGCACAGGGACGCACCGAACAACGGGTGGAAGAACTGGCCGTCTCTCAAGAGAAGCTGGCCGCTGCACAGGGACGCACCGAACTGGCCCTCGC
>CAYZNA010000272.1:0-788 GCA_964478665.1 uncultured Anaerolineales bacterium | reverse complement strand
TCCAGCGACTCAGTCAACAGGTCGGCGGCCTGAGCGACCGGCTCGGGGGCGATCTGGAGGATGTTGCCTACATTGTCCTGCACGACGTTCTCAATCGCGAGTTTGGCTGGCAGGTGGGAACGCTGGAGCGTGGCTGGCACCGCTGGAACGATCGGGACGAAGAGGTGGACATTTTCGGACAGGCGCACGACCCGTCGCGCCCGGATGCGACCATCTGGATTGTGGGCGAAGCCAAATTTAACCTGACCCTGAAAGAGGTCGAGCGATTTGCTCGCAAGGTGAAGCGCGCGCGCCAGCACCTGCAGGGGGAAGTCTTCGGGGTGTGTTTTTGCTATCGGGCGCACCCGACCGTGCGACAGACGGTCACGCAGGCCGGCCTGCGGCTGGTCTATTCTTACGGTCGGCTGGCAGAGTAGCCGAAGGCAATGCCTTCGGCTACACCTGCGATGCGGTCTCGAGGCACCCGGAGTGAATTCCCGGGCGCCTTTTTGATTGCGGCAGCCGCCGCCCCGGCGCCCCACCGGCCGGAGGCCGGTCGGCAGTCAGATCGGCCTCACCGTAGATCAGCCCCCGGCGCCCCACCGGCCGGAGGCCGGTCCGGGGGTTGCTCCGTACTCAGAGAACGTATTATAATGGCGCTATGCCTCGACTTGATGCGCCAACCATACAGGTCGTCCCAAAGACACCGGAATCTATCTGGGAAATCTTCCGAGAAGGGAGCAAGTTCTTCATAAAAGAGGGCGATGTCTATGAGACTTTACGCCGTCTCGCCGCGCGCCTGAAAGATG
>CAYZNA010000271.1:0-5487 GCA_964478665.1 uncultured Anaerolineales bacterium | reverse complement strand
GTGGCGCGGCCTCCCGGCGCGAATGGCGCTGTTGGGCCTGGCCGCGGGCGCGCTCCTCTGGCTGCTGGCCGCTCTCGTCGAACGGATTGCCCTCACCGCCGCTCCTGCGCTCTTCGCCGGTTGGACCAACATCCGGTTCGATTCCTCCGTGGGCTGGTGGCTGGCTCTGCTGGCCTCCGTGGTGGCGGCCCCCTTCGCTGAAGAAACCTTCTTTCGAGGTTACGTCCTCCAGAAATGGATGGCGAGTCGCGGGCGGGGAACGGCGCTGGTGGCCTCGTCCGCCCTGTTCGCCGTTCTGCATCTGAACCCGGTGGCTGTGCCAGCCATCTTCTTCACCGGACTGGCGCTGGCTCTGCTCACTCTGCGCACCGGGCGGCTCGCTCCGGCCATTCTCGCCCACGCAACTTTCAACCTCCTTAGCCTCCTGACTCTGCGCGGAGTGTGATTGCCTGATTCGGAGTATCAAGAGGGCCGGGCCGTCTGCCTTCCCTCTCGCAGGAGCGCAGTTTGTCAACCAACTCCGACACGTTCACTATTCAAGAACTGAAAACCGCCCCCGCCTCCCGCCGGCTGACGCTGCGCCACTGGATTGGCGTGAGCGCCTTGTATGCGGGCAGTTTCCTTTTGTATTCTCTGTTCTCCGCCGCCGACTCGCCCGCGCGGCTGGTGGTGGGCGATCTCGCAAATCTGCCGGCCAGTTTGCTGGCAGGGGCGGCAGCCCTCCGCCTACTGCGCCGGCCGCTGTCACCCGCGAAACGGCGGGCGTGGCTGTTGATCAGCCTCGGCCTGCTGGCCTGGTTCACCGCCGACGTGATCTGGGCCGGCTACGAATTGCTGCTGGGGGTGGAGGCCCCGCCTGTTTCGCTGGCAGATCCGGTCTACCTGCTCGGCTACGGCTTTTTGTTGGCCGGCCTGCTCCTCTATCCCACCGCGTCTCGGAACGTCACCAGCGGCCTCCGCATCGGGTTGGACCTGATCATCAGCGCCGGCATCACGGGCGTTCTCACCGTGCAAGTCGCGAGGGGTCTGATCCCGGACGATGGTTCCAGCGCGCTGCTGGCCGCGGGTTACCCGGCGATGGACATCCTGCTGCTCGTCGCCGTGGTGGGTGTGTTCATGCGCTCGTCTCCGGGCAGTCTGCGGACTCCGCTTGGTTTCCTCCTGGGCGGCGTGGCCCTGTTTCTGGTGCGCGATTGGATCTACTTCGTTCAGGTGGCGCGCGGCACGTACGCAACCGGCGGCCCCGCCGACGCCGGTTGGCTGGCCGGCGATCTGCTGATGATGCTGGGCGCGGTCTACCAGCGCGAGCGGCCCGGGCCTGAGCCGGAGCGTCCGCGCGCCGGGCGGCGCTGGAGAATTGCCCTCACCGTCCAACTGGCGCTGCCGGTGGTAGCGTATGGTTTCCTACTGATACACTTGTTGGACGAGGCGAGCAAAGGCACGGTCGACTCGCATTCTCTCTATTCCACCGCCATGTTTGGCGTGCTGCTTGTTCTGCGCCTCGGACTTCTGTTGGCCGAGCAGGAATTCCGGCGGTACGTCCAACTGGTGAACAGCACGTCCGACGCTGCGTTCGTGTGCGGGGCCGACGCCCGCATGAAACTGGTGAACCCGGCGCTGCTGAAGATGGTTGGACTGCGCGACAGCCGCGAGGCGTTGGGCCGGGACGTGTCGGCTTTTTTCTCCCCGCGTAACCCGCCCGACCTGCTGGAGCAGATCCGATCGGCCATCCGGCAGGGCGGCTGGTCGGGCGAGGTGATTGCGCGCCGCGCCGACGGCGCGGAATTCGCCGGCGTTCTGAGTGTGAATCCGGTCTCCGACGAGGCCGACTTCCGGCCCGCGCTGGTGGGCGTGGCCCGCGACATCACCGAGCAGAAACGTCAGCAGGTCTCCCTGCGCGCGGCCTACGAAGAAGTGGCGCGCGCGCGCCGTGAGTTGGAAGGCCTCAACGCGCAACTGGAGGAAAAGATCGCGGAGAAAACGAGCCACCTGCAGTCCGCCAACGAGCGGCTGGCGCGGCAAAACGAGGAACTCCAGACGCTGGACAACTTGAAATCGGAATTCGTTTCATTGGTCTCCCACGAACTGCGCGCGCCGCTGACCAACATCGGCGGCGGCCTGGAACTGGCATTGACCGGCCCGGACGTGCTCCCGAACGCGACGCGGGAATCCCTCGTGCTCGTGCAGGCAGAAGCCCAGCGCCTGACTCAGTTCGTGGAGATGATTCTGGATGTCTCGGCGCTGGAGGCCGGGCGTCTGCCTCTGTCCCCGGCGACGGTCGCCATCGCCGAAGTGATCGAGAACGTCCGGGGAAAAATGACCGCCCGCCCTTCCGGTGAGCGGGTGCGGAGTCGGGTGGCTACCGCTCTTCCGCACGCGCTGGCCGACGAGGCCGCGCTGACCGGCGTGATGTTCCATCTGGTGGACAACGCGCTGAAATACGCGCCGGAGGGGGAGGTTCGAATTGAGGCGGATGCCGCGGATGGCCGGGTGCGGGTGCGGGTCACCGATCAGGGCAAAGGCATTCCCGCCGAGCAGAGGGAACTGGTGTTTGAGAAATTCCACCGCCTGCACGGGGGCGACGCCCAACGGGTGTACGGCCACGGGTTGGGGCTGTACGTGGCGCGCCGGCTGCTGCGGGCAATGGAGGGCGACATTCAGGCGGGTGACGCGCTCGAGGGCGGAGCGCAGTTCACTTTCTGGCTGCCGGTCGTTGAGGATGAAACGTGAGCGAGAAGATTCTGATCGTGGATGATGATCCCACTCTGCTTCGCCTGCTGGCCGAATTCTTCGCCCGCAACGAGTTCGAGGTGGCCACCGCCGCCAGCGGGCCGGAGGCCGTGCGGCAGGCTTACAAAGAGCGCCCGGATCTTGTGCTGCTGGACGTGATGATGCCAGGCATGGACGGCTGGGAGACGTGCGCCCGCCTGCGCGAGTTGTACGACTTCCCGATTATCCTTTTGACCGCCAAGACCTCGGAGGCCGACAAACTGCGCGGCTTCCGGCTGGGGGTGGACGACTACGTCACGAAGCCGTTCAGTTTCGCCGAGTTGTCCGCGCGCGCAAAGCGATTGTGGTCGGCGATTTGATGGTGGACTTTGACAAGCGGCAGGTGAAATTGGGAGGCCGAACCGTGGCGCTGACGCCCACCGAATTCCGTTTGCTGGCCGCCCTGATTGAACGGGCCGGGCAGGCGGTGGCCGAGGAAGAGTTGCGGCGCGAGGTGTGGGGCTTGCGCGGCGAAAGCGATGCCGCGGTCGTGCGGCGCTACATCTGGCTGCTGCGGCGGAAACTGGAGAGCGACCCCACCCGCCCGGATCACATCCTCACCGTGCGCGGCTACGGCTACCGGCTGGGCACGGCCCCGTTCCGTGAAGAAGACGCGCCGCCTCCCCCCAAAGACCGGGAGTAAGGCGCCTCAGGAAATTGGTGGTTGACTCCCGTCCCCTCTGTGGTAAAGTCCTGCCCAAATGGACAGCCGCATCGCCGACTTCAAGCGCGCCCGTCGTGACAGCCGTCGTCCCACCCGAACCCGCTTCGGGGAGGTCGGCTGTTTTGGGTTGTCTGCGTAGCGCCACGCTGCGGTCAAACTCTCACAGGCCCTCCAACCCGGAGGGCCTTTTCATTTCTCAGATGGAGGAAGCATGTCTGGAAAAACCTCATCGGCCCCGGTCAAGAAAGTCGTGCTGGCTTATGCCGGCGGGCTGGACACCTCGGTCATTGTGCCGTGGCTGAAAGAGAACTACGGCTGCGAGGTGGTCTGTTTTTGCGCCAACATCGGGCAGGCCGACGACCTGGCCGGGCTGGAAGCAAAAGCCCTCGCCAGCGGCGCAAGCAAGTTGGTGTTGGAAGACTTGCGGGAAGAGTTTCTCACCGGTTACGTCTTCCCCACTATTCAGGCCGGGGCGGTGTACGAACACAAGTACCTGCTCGGCACCTCGATGGCCCGCCCGCTCATTGCCAGAGGGCTGGTGGAAACAGCCGAACTGGAAGGGGCCGACGCGGTGGCGCACGGCTGCACCGGCAAGGGCAACGATCAGGTGCGCTTCGAACTCACGGTGATGGCCCTCAACCCGCGCCTGCGCGTCATCGCTCCGTGGCGCGAGTGGACCATCCGCTCCCGCGAGGACGCCATTGCGTACGCCGCTGCGCACAACGTCCCCGTCGCCGCCACGCTCAAGTCCATCTACTCGCGCGACGAGAACCTGTTCCATCTCAGCCACGAAGGCGGCCCGCTGGAAGACCCGTGGCTGGAGCCCGAAAAGAGCATGTTCCAGATGACGGTGGACCCGGCGGACGCGCCCGACGCGCCGGACTATGTGGAGATTGAATTCCAGCACGGCGTCCCGAAGAAACTGAACGGCACGGCCATGGGCCCGATTTCGCTGTTCAAGGCGCTCAACGACCTCGGCGGCAAGCATGGGGTGGGGCGGGTGGACCTCGTGGAGAACCGGCTGGTGGGCATGAAGTCGCACGGCGTGTACGAGAACCCCGGCGGCGCGATTCTGCTGGAGGCGCATCAGGCGCTGGAGCAGTTGTGCCTCGACCGCGAGACGATGCACTACAAGCAGGTCATCGGCCTGCGCTACGCCGAACTGGTGTATTACGGCCAGTGGTTCACGCCGCTGCGCGAGGCGCTCGACGCCTTCGTGGCCAAAACGCAGGAGCATGTCAGCGGCGCGGCGCGGCTGAAACTGTACAAGGGCGGCATTACCCTCGTCGGGCGCAAGAGCGCCGACAGCCTGTACCGCGAAGACTATGCCACCTTTGGCGAAGAGGACGTTTACAATCAGGCCGACGCCGAGGGCTTCATCAAACTCTTCGGCCTGCCGCTGAAGGTGAGGGCGCTGGTGGACATCGCCGGCAAGGGCCAGTCCAAGTATGCGTCGCCGGACTACTCGAAGTTCAAGCGCGACTAGCAATTCGCTTATGGCGGATAGCAGATCGCCCGTGGTTGATCGCCGCTCGCGTTCTCTGCAAACGGCGACAGGCCATCCGCCATCAGCGATAAGCCATCAGCGATACGCCATTAGCGATACGCAAGGAGCAGTATGCAACTCTGGGGCGGCCGTTTTGGCGAAAGCGCCGACGCGCTGATGGCGCAACTGAATAACTCCCTGCCCTTCGACCGGCGGCTGGGCGAGGAAGATGTGCGCGGCTCCATCGCGTGGGCGCGCGCGCTGGGCCGCGCCGGGGCGCTGACGCGGGACGAAGTCGCGCGGATGGCGAGCGGGCTGGAGCAAGTGCGGGCCGAACTGGCGCACGAAGGCATGACGTTCCTCGATAGCGACGAAGACATTCACACCGCCGTCGAGCGGCGATTGAGCGAACTCATCGGGCCGCTGGCCGGCAAACTGCACACGGGCCGCAGCCGCAACGATCAAGTCGCCACCGACTTCCGTCTGTGGATGCTGGCCGCCATCCCCGGCCTCGACGAAGCCGCGCGCAAGTTGCAGGCCGCGCTTCTCGCCCGCGCCGAGTCCGACA
>CAYZNA010000270.1:3279-5510 GCA_964478665.1 uncultured Anaerolineales bacterium | reverse complement strand
ACAGGGAAACAGGGAAACAAGTAGATTGGTACACAGGGAAACAGGGAAACAAGTAGATTGGTAGACAGGGAAACAGGGAAACAAGTAGATTGGTACACAGGGAAACAGGTACCTGTCTACCAGCCTACCAGCCTACCAGCCTACCAGCCTACCAGCCTACCAGCCTACCAGTCTCAGTAGATGAAGAATCTGGCTCGTAGTAGCGGCTTCAGCCGCCTTTTGCAGCGGACGACTAAAGTCGTTACTACGAAATCTTCATCTACTGAGTCTACCAGTCTACCAGTCTACCTGTATACCTGTATACCTGTATACCTGCATACTTTTGTACGCGGAGGCACCCATGGATATCCTTCATCTCGTGGACCGGCTGGAGGAGCTATTCAACGAGGGCCGGCACATCCCCCTGACCCATCAGGTTGCCGTGGACGAGGACCGCATCCTCGAGATCATTGACCAGATGCGGGTGTCTATCCCGGAGGAGGTGCGCCAGGCCAAGGACATTCAGGCGCGCCGCGACCGCATCCAGGCCCAGGCGCAGGAGGAGGCCGCCCGCACGGTGGAACTGGCGCGCAAGAAGGCCGGCGAGATGGCAGACCGGGAGGCGGTTGCTCAGGCCGCCCAGTCGCGCGCCGAGCAGATTGTGGCCCAGGCGCAGTACGACGCCGCCGCCATTCGCGCCGACGCCGATGCCTATGTGATGGAGCGCCTGCTGGAGATGGAAGCCGAGCTAAACCGCATCCTCAATCAGGTTCATAACGGGATCAACAAGCTGAAGGCGGAGCAGGACCAGGCGACTGGCGCGCCCGCCTGACTTCTCGGGCGAGACCTGACAGGTCTTCGCGAAGCGGACCTGTCAGGTCTGTCTGGCCGCTGGCGCTTGACAGTCCCCGCCGCCTCCCGTATAATCCCGCCCGTGCCAGCCAACGCGCCCCGCGCGTGGCCCGATAAGGAGTTTCACCGATGCCCCCTCATCCCAAGCGAAAGCACTCCAGCGGCCGGCGGGATCGCCGCCGCGCTCACGACGCTCTCAGCCTGCCCACGCTCACCCGCTGCAGCAACTGCGGCGAGTCGCGGCTGGCCCACACCGTGTGCCCCCATTGCGGCCACTACGAGGGCCGCGAAGCGATCGGGATCAAAGAGAAGAAAAAGAAGAGTTGATCGCCCCCCGCTGAGGCGCTCAGGCCGTGACCGCTCAGGCATCCCTGTGGCGGCGCGGCCTTTTTGTTCTTCATGCCCCTTGATCCGCGCACTACCGCCTTTGTCTTCCCCGGCCAGGGTTCGCAGGCCGTGGGAATGGGCCGCGAGCTGGCGCTGGCCTCGGCCGCCGCCCGCCAGACCTTTCTCGAAGCCGACGAGCTGCTGGGCTTCAAGCTCTCCGCGCTGTGCTGGGAGGGGCCGGAGAGCGCGCTAAACGATACGGTCAACACCCAGCCGGCGCTGCTGGCCCACTCGGTGGCCGCGCTGCGCGCCCTGCACGAGGCGCTGGGGGAGTTGCGCCCGGCCTACGTGGCCGGGCACTCGCTGGGCGAGCTTTCCGCCCTGACCGCGACCGGGGCGCTCAGCTTCCCGGACGCGCTGCGGTTAGTGCGCGAGCGCGGGCGGCTGGTGAAAGCTGCCGGTGAGGCCGCGCCGGGCGGCATGGCCGCCAGCCTCAACCTGGATACCGCACTGGTTGCCGAACTGTGCGCCCAGGCCAGCGCCGCCACCGGCAAAAGCGTGCAGGTCGCCAACGATAACTGTCCCGGCCAGGTGGTGATCTCCGGGGACGACGCGGCCCTGGAGGCCGCCATGGCCCTGGCCCGCGAGCGCGGCGCGCGGCGTGCCCTGCGGCTGGCGGTCAGCATCGCCGCCCACTCGCAGTTGATGGCTCCCGCCCAGCAGGGCTTCAGCGCCGCGGTGGCAGCAACCACCTTCCGCGCCCCGGCCATCCCGGTGGTTGGCAACGTCTCCGCCGCCCCGCTCACCTCCCCACAGGAAATCCGCGCCGAGCTGGCCGCCCAGCTCACCTCCCCGGTGCGCTGGAGCGAGAGCGTGCAAACCATGCTCGGCCACGGCGTGACCACCTTCGTCGAACTCGGCTCAAAAGACGTGTTGACCGGCCTGCTCAAACGCATTGACCGCGCCGCCGCCGGGCTTGCCGTCGGCGCTCCGCAGGACCTTGCAGCGCTGGGCTGAGAATGGAACCGGAAGAAACGGCAGCGGCGACCTGCGCCTGCCCCCGGCCCGGCTCA
>CAYZNA010000270.1:0-3269 GCA_964478665.1 uncultured Anaerolineales bacterium | reverse complement strand
GTTCGCCGCGACGCTGGCCCCGGAGGGACGGCGGGCCGCCCGCCGCCGCTTGCCGTGGGGATTGAGCCTGTTCGCCGTGGCGCGCAAGCTCAAGAGCAGCGCGCGGTGAAAGCCCCACCGGAAGGCGCGCCCCTCAGCCTGACCGCCCTCTTCCCGGCCTACAACGACGGCGGCACCATCGCCAGCATGGTCATCACCGCCCTGACTGCCGCGCAGAAGCTGACCGATGATTACGAGATCATCGTGGTCAACGACGGCAGCAGCGATTACACCGCCGGAGTACTGGAGGAGCTGGCCCGCCAATACCCGCAGGTGCGCGTCATTCATCACACCCGGAATCGCGGCTACGGCGCGGCCTTGCGCACTGGCTTCGCCAGCGCCGCCAAAGAGTGGCTGTTTTACACCGACGGCGACGCCCAATATGACCCGCACGAAATGGCGCTGCTGGTCGCCGCGCTGCGTCCGGGAGTGGACGTGGTCAACGGCTACAAGATCGCCCGGCACGACCCACTGCACCGAATCGCCATCGGCTGGCTGTATCACCACATCGTCAGCCTGGCCTTCGGCCTGCGACTCCGGGACGTGGACTGCGACTTCCGGCTGATCCGCCGCGCGCTGTTCGACCGCTTCCAGCTCGAATCGGATACCGGTACAATCTGCATGGAAATGGTGAAGAAGATGCAGGACAGCGGCGCCGTCTTTGCCGAGACGCCGGTGCATCACTATCATCGCACCTACGGCAAGAGCCAGTTCTTCAACTTCCCGCGCCTGTGGCGCACCGGCCTCCAGCTCCTGCGACTGTGGTGGAAACTGGTGATACGGAGGGAGCACGTGAAGCGTAAAAACGTGAAACGTGAAACGTGAAAACCTGAAACCTGAAAACCTGAAACGTGTTGAGGACGCCTACCGCAATCAGCCGGTGCTCGTCACCGGCGGGCTGGGATTCATCGGCTCCAATCTGGCCCGGCGGCTGGCCGATCTGGGGGCGCGGGTCACGGTGGTGGATTCGCTCCTTCCGGGGTGCGGTGGCAACCGCTTCAACCTGGCCGGCTACGAGGAGCGGGTGCAGATCAACATCGCCGACATGCGCGATGCCCTCCGCACGGCGACCCTCGTGCGCGGCCAGGTCTGCATCTTCAACCTGGCCGGGCAGGTCAGCCACACCGACTCGATGGCCGATCCCCAGACCGACCTTGAGCTTAACTGCCGCGCGCACCTCTCGCTGCTGGAAGCCTGCCGCAAAGACAACCCCACAGCCCGGATTGTCTTTGCCAGCACCCGGCAGATCTACGGGCGCCCGCGCGCCCTGCCGGTGGACGAGAGCCACCCGCCGGCCCCGGTGGACGTGAACGGGGTGAACAAGCTGGCCGGCGAGTGGTATCATCGGGTATATCATCGCGCCTACGGCCTGCCCACCGCCTCGCTGCGATTGACCAACACCTACGGCCCGCGCCTGCGCGCCCGCGACGCCCGCCAGACCTTTCTGGGCTACTGGCTGCGGCTGCTGGTGGAGGGCCGGCCGCTGACCATCTTTGGCGACGGCGAGCAGCGGCGCGACTTCAACTTTGTGGATGACGCCGTGCAGGCCTTTCTACTGGCGGGGGTGCGCGCGCCGGCCAGCGGGGAGGCCTACAACCTGGGCGGCGACGAGGCCGTTTCCCTCAACGCTCTGGCCACCCTGCTGATCGAGCTGAATGGGTCGGGCAGCACCCGGCGCCTCCCCTTCCCGCCCGAACGCCAGGCGATTGACATCGGCGACTACCAGGGCGACTACAGCCGCATTCGCCAGGCGCTGGGCTGGCGGCCGGGGGTGTCGCTGGGCGATGGGTTGCGGCAGACGCTGGACTACTATCGCGAGCATCACCACCACTATTGGGAATGATCCCTCAGGCTGACCCCGGCGCGTTTGTGCGCGCCCACCGCGCGGAGATTGACGCCGCCCTCGCCCGCGTGCTCGATTCCGGCTGCTACATCCTCGGGCCGGAAGTGGCCGCCTTCGAGGCCGAATTCGCCGCCTTTCTCGGAGTGGCGCACGCGGTGGCGGTCGCCAGCGGCACCGAGGCCCTGTGGCTGGCGCTGCTGGCGGCCGGAATCGGGCCGGGGGACGAGGTCATTCTGCCCTCGCTGACCGCTTCCGCCACAGCGGCGGCCGTGGTGGGCGCGGGGGCCACGCCGGTCTTCGCTGATGTCCGGCCGGCCGACCTCACCCTCGACCCCGACCGGCTCCCCGCCGCCCTCTCGCCCCGCACCCGCGCCGTGCTGCCGGTGCACCTGTACGGCAACCCGGCCAACCTGCCCGCCCTGGCCGATTTCTGCGCCGGCCACGGGCTGCCGCTGATCGAGGACTGCGCCCAATCGCACGGCGCGACCCTCGGGGGGCGGCTGACCGGCGCCTTCGGGGCGCTGGCCGCCTTCAGCTTCTATCCCACCAAGAATCTGGGCGCGCTGGGCGACGGCGGCGCGGTGGTCACACCCGACCCGGAGCTGGCCGAGCGGCTGCGGCTGCTCCGCCAGTACGGCTGGCAGGAGCGCTACAGCAGCGCGGTCCACGGCTGGAACTCGCGCCTGGACGAGCTGCAGGCCGCCCTGCTGCGGGTGCGACTGGCCCACCTTCCGGCGGACAACGCCCGGCGGCGGGAGATCGCCTCCGCCTACCGGCGCGGCCTCGACCCGGGGCGTTTCCCGGCGGCCTGGCCGGCCCCCGGCGCCGGGGGGGCCTTCCACCAGTACGTGGTCCGGGTGCGGGACCGGGCCGCCCTGCAGGGCCACCTCGCCCGGCGGGGAATCGGCGCGGGAGTCCACTACCCGATCCCCTGCCACCTGCAGCCGGCCTACGCCCGCTACGGGCAGGGGCCGGGATCGCTGCCGGTGGCTGAGGGGGCCTGCCGGGAGGTCGTCTCCCTGCCAATGTACCCGGAACTGACCGATGAGCAGGTGGAGCGGGTAGTTGCCGCAGTGAACTGTTTCTCACCGGCACCTGTGGTATCATCTGACACCGGAGGGCCTGGCCGATGAACGAAAGGATCGTCATTGACCCGGAAATCCGGCACGGCAAACCGGTTATCCGCGGCACGCGCGTCCCTGTGGCACGCATCCTTGCCGAACTGGCCGGGGGAATGTCCCGGGAAGAAATCGCGCGGGAGTATGAGATCGGCGCGCAGGACATTGCCGCGGCGCTCAGCTACGCGGTTGAGCTGCTGGATACAGAGCTGTTCTATACTCAGTAGATGAAAATTTCGGGTCATGGGTCTAAAGGTGTGGCCAGGGCG
>CAYZNA010000269.1:4643-5525 GCA_964478665.1 uncultured Anaerolineales bacterium | reverse complement strand
CCCGGCATGGGGATGCCGGGGCTACGGTACCCGGCATGGGGATGCCGGGGCTACGCCGGCATGGGGATGCCGGGGCTACGGTACATGGGGCTGCGCTGTTCGCGCCCATCGGGACGAGCCAGAGGAGGACACAGCATGAAACCGCCATCTCTCAGCATCGGGGTCGAAGAGGAATACCAGATCATTGACCCCAATACCCGCGAACTTCGCTCCTACATCACCGAGATTCTGGAGGAAGGCAAGCTCACCCTGCGCGAGCAGGTCAAGCCCGAGCTGCACCAGTCCATCGTGGAGGTGGGCAGTAACGTCTGCCAGACGCCGGCCGAGCTGCGCCAGGAGCTGGCCCGCTTGCGCCGGGAGTTGATTCACCTGGCCGGCAAAAAGGGACTGAGAATCGCAGCGGCGGGCACACACCCCTTCTCCTCGTGGATGACGCAGGAGGTCACGCCGCTGGAGCGCTACCACGGCGTGAAGCAGGACATGCAGGAGCTGGCCCAGCGGCTGCTGATCTTCGGCACGCACGTGCACATTGGCATCGAGGACCGCGATTTTATGATTGACGCCCTCAACGTGTCGCGCTATCTGCTGCCACACGTGCTCTGTCTCTCCACCAGTTCGCCCTTCTGGATGGGCCGTAATA
The DNA here is from genome assembly GCA_964478665.1 of uncultured Anaerolineales bacterium. Taxonomy (GTDB): domain Bacteria; phylum Chloroflexota; class Anaerolineae; order Anaerolineales; family CAYZNA01; genus CAYZNA01. Next base: position 4,885 of record CAYZNA010000269.1, on the reverse strand, counting down.
CCGGGCTGAAGTCATACCGCAGCGTGATCTTCCGCAACTTCCCGCGCACCGGCATCCCGCCCCGGCTTGGCTCGTGGTGGGAGTACACCAATCTGGTGGACACCATGGCCCGCACCCACTGCATCCCCGACGGCAGCAAAGTCTGGTGGGACGCCCGCCCCAACTGGAACTACCCAACCCTGGAGTTCCGCATCTGCGACGTGTGCACGCGCGTGGACGAAGCAGTGTGCATCGCTGCCATC
>CAYZNA010000269.1:3332-4633 GCA_964478665.1 uncultured Anaerolineales bacterium | reverse complement strand
AACCTGACCTTTCGCGTGTACACCTCGCGCCTGATCGAGGAAAACAAGTGGCGCGCGGTGCGCTACGGTCTGGACGGCAAGCTGATTGACTTTGGCAAGCAAGAGGAACTCCCCGCGCGCGAACTGATCCGGGAGATGCTAGAGTGGTTCATCGGCGACGTGGTGGACGAGCTGGGCAGTCGCAAAGAGGTGGAATACGCTTACCGTATTCTGGAGGAAGGCGCCAGCGCCGACCGCCAACTGGCCGTCTTTCGCCGCACCGGCGACCTGAAGGCGGTGGTGGATCAACTCATCCGCGAAACTGCAGAGGGCGTGGTCTAGTCCCGGGGGCTGTCGCCCCGCCGCCATACGCGCGGAACGTCATACCCACAGAACGTCAACCCTGCCCGGCCGTGCTGGACTCCCGCTTTCGCGGGAGTGACGCGCACGGCGGGAATGGCGCGCACGGCGGGAGTGACGCGCACGGCGGGAGTGACGCGCACGGCGGGAATGGCGCGCACGGCGGGAGTGACGCGCACGGCGGGAGTGACGCGCACGGCGGGAGTGACGCGCACAGCGGGAGTGACGCTGCCTGGCCCCGCCTGCCGGGGGCGCCGGCCTTCGAAGGGAGACCGGAGGCGGCGGGTTATCGAGCCAGGGTCCACGTCGCGCCGGTGCGGGTGAAGGTGAGATCAGCCAGGGCCGGCCAGTCGGCGACACTTGCACCTGCGCTGCGCTGCGGCCGCTTCGCGAGTGCAGGTGTGGCGCTCACACGGGCCGTGCCGGCATCCATCATGTCAATGGTTTGCGGCTCATATCCCAGGGCCAGGGCGGCGCGGGTCAGGGAGAGATATTCCCCGGCCAGGGGAGCGCGGCCAAACGGGTCGGGGTCCCCGGCAGCGACCCTGTCGAGGACCAGGTTAACGTCCCGGGTCAGGGCCTCCGCCCGGGGGTAGTCGCCCGCCTGCAATCCCCGAGCGGCGGCTGCCAGCATGGTTTCCAGGGCGATGTTTTCCGGGGCGCCCGGGTGGCGGAAGTAGTCGGCCACAATGCCGCGCTGGCGGGCGGCGTGCTGGTCGGGCAGCCAGGCTGTGAGAAAGTAGGCTGAAGGGTCCAGCGCCTGCTCGTAGCGGCGCACGGTGTCGTAGAAGGCTACCGTGTCGCGCACGTCGGCCGCCCAGCCGCGGAGATGGAACGAATTCTTCGCAACCGCGCGGCTGCGCGCCGCGAGCATCGCGTTGGTGGATGGCGAGCGATAGCCCGAGATCAGCGTGAAAGGATTCGCGCTGTCCATGAGCCGGCTGAGATCGAAGAGAAGATCG
>CAYZNA010000269.1:0-3322 GCA_964478665.1 uncultured Anaerolineales bacterium | reverse complement strand
GCCGCGCGATTTCACCGCGCCATAATATTTCTCGGCCAGGGGACGCAGGCTGGCCAGCCAGTCCCCCTGGGTCTCGTCCAGCCCGCGCCCGAAGGCGGCCCGCAGGCCGGCATCCAGCGCGGCGCTCTCCGTCTGCCCGGCGGCCAGCGGCGGGATCGCGCTGCGGTAGAACTGATCGAACGCCCCCCAGCCATGGGTCTCCACCAGATACTGGATGAAAGATGCGCCCTCCATGTAACCGATCTCGTGCTGCGAAGGATAGAAGTTGTCGGCCAGGGAGGCCAGCGGGATGAGCATGCCCGGGCCGGGAAGCTGCGCGGCGCGCCGGTCGAGTGGCTCCGTTTTGAAGTGCCCGCCAGCCACGTAGGTCGCCAGGCCCTCCACCAGCAGTGTGGGCCGAAAGGCGCCGCCGAGCTGGGCGTCGAGGATGTGAGTGGTCTCGTGAGTGATTACGTTGGCCAGCCCGCCGCCGGCGTAATCGCGGTCGAGATACGAAATGATGACCTCGTCGGTGGCGAAGCCGCCGTGACCGAGCAGTCGCGGGACGAAGGTTAAGGTCATCTTCCGAGCAAGCGTGACGTCCATCCGCTCCTGCGCCACCTGCACCGCCCCCTCGGCGGTCTCTGAAATCAGCGCAATGTCGCGGGCGGCGGCGCTGTGGGTGATGTAGTGATACACGCAGCAGGCGCTCCCGCTGCTGGCCCAGATGGCGCCAGCCTCCTGCGGCGGCAGCTCGCTGCGCGGGGCCAGCGTGACCGTCACTTCCAGCAGATTGTTCCCCGGGTCTTCGTCGCCCTGCTGAATCTGGTCGTGGGGGTCCAGCCAGAAATACAGTGTTTGCGGTCCGCTCAGGCCGGTGGTATCCCAGGCCCATGTCAGGGTGGCCTGCTCGCGCCCGGCGATGCCATACTGGCCGAAGGTCCCCTCAGCAATCGGGGCGGTGGCAGTGGAATTGAGATAGACCGCCACCGGGATGGGCCAGGTCACCCGTTGCGAATTCTCGGCAAATACCTCATAGCTGATCTGATCCCCGCTGTACAGCACGCCGTCGGGGTGCAGGATCACGTCGCCGGGCGCGATGTACAGGTCGCCGGGGACGGGGGTGGGGACCGGGGTCGGCGTGGGGGCCGGAGTCGCGGTGGGGAGCGGAGTCGGGCCGGGGGGCGGGGTCCGGCTGGGGACCGGGGTCCGGGTGGGGACCGGGCTGGCCGTGGGCGCCGGAGTCGTGGTCAGGAGCGACCCGGCGGGTCGCCCGTACAGCGGGGTGAGGGCTGCGCAGGCCAGGGCAAGAAGGAAGAGGGAAGAGGGAAGAAGGAAGGAGGCGCGACGCATGACGGTGTGAGGGGGTGAGGGGTGACGAGAATTGTAGCACGGCCCGGTGGCCGAGTTCAGTACTCCACTCGCAGCCCGGTCCTCCGGCTGACGGCCCGCTCCAGCAGCCAGACGCCGGGCATCACCGCCAGGTCCAATCCGATGGTGATCGAAAAGACCGCCGCCGCCGCCCGCGCCGCGCGGTCCAGCGACCCGGCCAGCGACGCCGGGCCAAAGCCGGCCAGGTACACTACGCCGCCCAGGGCGGCCAGCAACAGGGTGACCGGCAGCCACGCCCGCCGGTCCGAGGCGGAGGGCAGCATGCTGTTGCTCACCGCAAAGGCCAGATAAAGCCATATCCAGGCGTCGGGGCTGCGCAGCGAAAGGCGCAGCGCGTCCAACGTCGCCACCACATTCCCCCTCCCCAGCGCCACGCCCACCGGCCCCAGCCGCAACTTGAAGAGCGCCACCAGGCCCACCACCAGCCCGCCAAAAACCAGCGGCGCCGCGCCGATCAGCCCCTCGCGCAGAAAATCCACGCGTTCGGTTTCAACGTAGCCCAGGCGCAGGGTGCCATCCGGCTGCCGGGCCGGCCACACCGAGAAGCGCCCGGTGCGCACCAACAAGAGGGTAGCAGTCAGCCAGTGGCTGGCCTCGTGCAACAGCACCCCGGGGACAAAGATCAGCGAGTAAATCAACAGCGCCGCCTCCTGGCTCCGCACCACCAGCAAAACCAGCCCCTGTAGATGGCGGTGCAGCCAACGATCAAGCAACAGCAGCGCCCCGAGCGCGCAGGCCATCCAGAGCCAGGAGGGAATTTCGGTCACAGAGGTGGCGCACTCAGCGATGCTGAATGGACCAGTCGAAGCCGATCTGTGGGTCATCCCACGCGATGCGCTGTTCGTCTGGATCGGCGGGGTGGTACATCTCGGTGGTGTGGTACATCAGCACTGCCGGCTCGTTGCCCAGCACCTGATATCCGTGGGCGGTGCAGCGCGGGATCCACACCGTAACCGGGTTATGGTCCCCGGCCAGCACAACCTGCGTCTGCCCGAAGGTGGGGGACTCGGGGCGGCGATCGTAGATCACAATCCGGGCGTTGCCCGAGACAAAGTACCACACGTCGTCCTGTTTCTGGTGCCAGTGGAAAGCCTTTATCATACCGGGGAAGGCGCGCGTGACGGTGGTCTGCCGCCATTGGGCCAGCAGGCCGTCGTCGTCGCGCAGCACCTCGCGCAGGTAGCCGCGGTCATCCGCGTGGGTGACAACCCTTTTGATCCTTACGCCGTGTACTTGTGCCATGATCCAGCCTTTTGCTCACTTTTGCTCACCCGACGCCGAGCGCGCGTTCGATCTCGCCGGCGTGCCCGGCGCGATGGGCGGCGATGCGGCGAAAGAAGGCCTCGATTGTGATGTCGTCGCCGCGCGCGTGGCGGCCCACCCGCCCCAGGTCGGCCTCGGGCAGCTCGTCCAGCAGAGCAAGCAGACCGTCGTGGGCAGACTGGATCGTCGCCAGCAGCTCCGCCGGAGAGCGATCGCGGGCCTTTGACACCGCGCCCCTGTTCCAACGGTCCAGGTCAAAGCCGTCCGGCAGGGTCGGCTGGCCGGCGGCCAGCCGCCGCAACTGACCAAGCTGCCCGCGCTCGGCGTCGGCCAGGTGACCCAGCAAATCCCTCACCGTCCACGCGCCGCCCTCATCGGAATACACCTGCCGCTCCCAATCGGCCTCCCCCAGCCGGGAGAGGATTGCCCGGCTCTGTGCGTGTTTCTCTCCCACAAAGCTGCAGATGGCTGACCTGGTCTCAGACACGTCTGTCCCTCCTTTCTCCTGACCTTCCCACATGCCCTTTCAGTGGCCGGGGCTTTCTGTATCCCGGCGCCCGCCCTGCGCCTACGGATGGGAGAAGCCACGGATGCATACAGCGGCCATCATCCGTGGCGCTCCCTAACCGTGGGGTGCGTCGGACGGAGCGCGGGCGTCAACGTGGGGCACGGGCTGGCCGGTTTCCAG
>CAYZNA010000268.1:2861-5648 GCA_964478665.1 uncultured Anaerolineales bacterium | reverse complement strand
GTAGCGGGTCATGATGATGAGTTCCTTCTTCGACATGGCGACCAGGGCGCTCAGCCAGGCAGCAGGACCAGCCAAGAGTTGAGGTTGAGAGGTGTCAGTCGTCATCGCCATTACTCTGCTTTACACCAGGCCAGACATGAAGCGTGATCCATGACGCTTCACGCTCCACGCTCCACGTTCCAAAACTCCCCCATCCCTTCGTTGCGCTGGATGCTCCGTTCCACGCGCTTGAAGGCCCAGAAACTGAACAACGGCGTGAACAGCATGAAGGCCCATAACACCGCCAGATCCAGATACCACCGCCCAAAGAAGAAACCGATCCCCAACAGCGCGGAGCGCACGCCGTTCACGATCCAGGTCGGCGGAAAGGCCAGCGCCACGGCCCGCAGCAGGGGCGGCATCACGGCCACGGGAAAGAAAATGCCCATCAGAAAACTGGCCAGCCACTGCATCAGGCCGACCAGGGCGTTGGACTCCTTGACCTTGAGCACCAGCGCGCCGAAGAGCATGGCCACGCCGTACAGCGGGATAAGCCCGAACAAGATAAACGCCAGGGCCAACAGCACCCGGCCGTGCTGGAATTGCCGGCCGAAGCCCGCGCCCCACCCCGCGAGAACAGCAGTCCGGCCAAGGTCAGCACGACGACGATCAAAGTCATACGGGAGGTGGGGGTCAGGTAGAGAGCTTCCAACGTGCCCGTCTCCTGCTCGCCGCGCAGCCAGTAGGCGATGTTCCAGAAAGCCAGCGAGACGATCATGAAGACGTTCGACCCGATCAGCAGATAGGCCACATAGTTGCTCGTGCCCGTGTTCGCTCGAAAGTTGGCGGCCGCCTCCGCTCCGCCGGTCCGTCCCAGCAGCATAGGCATGGCCGCGAAGATAACCGGGATCAGGATATCCATGACAAGCTGTCCCGGGTAGCGGCTCATGCTCAACAGCCGCATCTGCGCCTCGGCCAGCGCCGCGGAGAATTGCTGCGCGAAAGTAGGGCGACCGGCCAGCATAGCCATATCACTTCACCCGCGTATCATCCGCCAGGGTGCGGCCCGTGCGCGCAATAAACACGTCTTCGAGCGTCACTTCTTCCGGCGCGATCTTCTGGATCACGGCCTGGTGCGCCGTCAGGACTTCGATCAGGCGGGGCAGGAGCATCTGATGATCGGGCGAGACGACGGTGAGTTGGACGTGGCCGTTGACCTGGGTCGTCGCGGCGCGCGTCACGCCGGGCAGTTGCTCCACCGCCCGGGCGGCTTTGGCCGAGATGACGCCTTCGATGCGGATCACCGCGTCGCGGTTCAGCGAGGCCTTAAGCTCCGGCACCGTGCCCAGGGCCAGGACTTCGCCCCGGTCAATGATGGCCACACGGTCGCACATGGTTTCGGCCTCGGCCATGATGTGCGTGGTGTAAATGACCGTCTTGCCCTGCTTGTTTAACTCGCGCACCACCGCGCGCAGTTCGCGGGCCGAGGGCAGGTCGAGGGTGTTGGTCGGCTCGTCGAGGATGAGCAGGGGCGCGTCGTTGACGAGGGCTTTGGCAAACGCCAGCTTCATCTTCTGGCCGGAGGAGTACGTCTCGACCGCGCGGTCGGCGATCTCGCCCAGGTTCAGGCGCGCGACGAGGTCGTCGGCGCGGCGGCGGCGGGCGGCCGGGCTGAGGTGATACAGCGCGCCAAAAAAGACCAGGTTCTCGCGCCCCGTCAGCTTCCAATAGAGGCCGCGCTCGCCCATGAGCATGCAGCCCACGGTGGCGCGAATCGGGTTGTCTTCCCTGGTCAAGCGATAGCCGTTGATCCAGGCCTCGCCCGAGGTGGGCAGCAGCAGGGTGGTCAGACACTTAATGAGCGTGGTCTTGCCCGCGCCGTTCGGACCGAGCAAGCCGAAGATTTCGCCCGGCTGGATTTCAAACGACACGCCCTTGAGCGCCTCCACCGGTTTCGCCTCGGACTGGAACAAGCCTTTGCGCTGGCGGGTGTGGTAGATCTTAACGAGTCTTTCGATCCGGACCTGGCCTTGCATGGCGCTGCTCCTCACTTCACCGCGCCTCCGCGCGCATCCAGCGCAGGATGCGGCTGGCTTGAAAGCCGAAATCACGCAGCACCGCGGAGGCTTCGGCGTCGGCGGTGGGGTGTTCGACGCGCACCGGCCAGGGGCGCGGCGCGAGGCGGCGCAAGCCGCGCACCAGCAGCGGGCGTTCCAACTGCCCGCGAAAATCCGGATGCACGAGCAGGGTCATCCGGTCACTGTCCCCCCAATTGGTGCGCAGGGTCAAACTGCCCACCAGCTTGTTGTTCACTTCCACGACCCAATGCTCTTCGGTTTGTCCCCCAAAGAACTGATCGAGGCGCGCCCACAGGTTGGGCGCGAAAGTCTCCGGGCGCAGGGGCTGGTTCCACGCCAGCCCTTCGGGCCGCGCCAGCGTGGCCAGGGTGAGCTGCTCGGCCCATTCGCCCGGGGCGCGCAGCCGGATGTCAAAGGCCGAGGGTTGATAGGGGGGGGCCGGCTGCACGTGAGCGGGGCGCACCCACGCCGTCTGGGTGGTGACGTGTGAGAAACCCAAACGCCAATACAGCTCAATCGCGCTCAGGTTGTCGTCGTCCACTTGCAAGATGGCCTCGGCGCCGTTCCGGGCGCGGATGAGGTCGAGCGTAGCGCGCATCAGCGCGAACGCAATGCCCTGGCGCCGGTAATCCGGATGGACGGCCACGTTGGCGATGAGCCAGGTGGACGAGCGCGAGGCCACGCGGGTGGTTCTCTTTTTTCATGCTACGGCGCCCACCGCGATCTACAC
>CAYZNA010000268.1:0-2851 GCA_964478665.1 uncultured Anaerolineales bacterium | reverse complement strand
TGCCGACGACGCGGCCCGCCTCGACCCACACAAAACCCACATCCCAGGGCTGCTGGCTGAGACCCAACAGGCGGAGAAGCCGCAGCGCCGGGCCAAAGCGGCTGAGCAAGTGCATCTCGCGCACCACATTGCGGCCGGCGGCGTCCATGTCCGCGCTGAAGCACAGCTCGATCAGGCCGGCGATGCCCCCCAGGTGCCGGCTGATATCCACCGGCTGCAGGCCGTTCGGCAGCGCGGACTTGAGCAGCGAGTCAGCCGTCATGCGTTGCCCTCGAGCGCGGACAAAAGCTTTTCGGCGTCGTCCACGCTGATCTTGCCCTGTTCCACCATGCGCACGCGAAGCGTGGCCAGGCGCTCTTCGCCTGACGCTTCAAAGGTATATTCGTGCCCGGGGGTAAAATCAAGGTTGAGAATGAGTTGGTCCATAGCTTTTATGGCGGGTCTTGACCCATCTACGGCGCGAGCACCACCTCTTGCGAACTGAGGTGGGTGACGCCGCCGTCGCGCGGGGAAACGCTGTAGACCACAATCCGTCCACGCATGGCGGCCGGGACGGTATAAGTGACATCCGTTTCCAAGGGGCCGGGCTGGCCGATGTCGGGCGACTGGACGGTGGCCGTGCCCGCGCCCACCCGGTTATCCGCGGTTCCGCAGATGGGATCGGGCGCGCCCACCCCTCCTTGTCCGCAGATGGCGACGCTGAGCTGATTCTCAAATACATACTCTGAAAAGCCGGTAATGTGCGCCGCGCCGCCGCTGAGGTTGGCAAGCAAAGCCGGGGCAAAGAGGGCGATGGTTTCGGTGTGCGGCCGGGTAGGGTTTAGCGCGGCTGCGCCGCCCGCGGCTAGCAGCGTGACGTCTACGCTCGCCAGATGTATCAAACCTCCATCGCGCGGGCTGACAGCGTACACCGCCATGCGGCCGGGCTGATGGGAGTCCACACTGAAAGCGAGGTCCACGCTAAACGGCCCGCGCTGGCCAACCTCCGCGCTGATCTGCGCGTTAGCCGTGGCGAGGATCGTCCCGTCGGCGCTGCTGATTTGCGCGACGAGCGACTGTTCAAAAGTTGGATCTGCCTCACCCGCAATGTGGGCGGGAGAGGCGACGGCGGAACCCTCACCTGGTTCGAGGACGAGGACAGCCTCCTGCCCTTTAGTCTCAGGGGAGAGCGTCGCAGAGGGCGCCGGTGTCGCCTCGGGCATGGTAGCCGTGGCCGTCGGAGCCTCGGTCGGGGGCATGGGCGTCGGCGCTCCCGCCGTAGCCGCAGGTTGCGTCGGGACGCCTATTCCCACGGTTGTCGCTTCGGCATTCGCAGGGTTCACCGTGGGGATGGCGGGCGGGCCGCTGCGGGTACACGCCAGGGCGGCGAGGAACAGCATCAGGGCGGGCAGAAGTTTGCGGCAGGTCATTTTTACCTCTGAAAGACCGTAGCGCGCAAATTCCACGGGGACGCGCATTACCTCCGGCGACAGCACGCGCCAGCTTTCCTCGAGAAGTTCCTGCCCGGTCTGGTCGCCTTCAAGCACGATAATGCGGCGCGAGGTCATAGCCGCCTGCCTACGGTTGTGGCACGGCATAACTGCTGAGCAGATCCTGCCAAACCGGGAAAAACAGATCGTAGTGCTCGCTGTTGACGATCCAGGTGAGCAGCAGGAAGGTCGTGCCGCGCGTCTCAAAGAACGAGGTGCCCTCGAACCCGCCGCTCTCGGAAACCCAGTTCAATCGCTCGCTGCCATCGGCCTGCACCTCGTCATCCGTGACCTTGATGTCGTTCACGCTGTAGAAGTCTTTGAGCAAGGTGAGAGCGAACCGGCCGGCCTCCGATCGGGAGACCGCCGTCCCATCGTCGTAGGTGATGTTCTCGATCTTGGTGAGGCCATCGGGCGAGGTGAACGTGTCGGCGACGGCGTTCTCTTCGCTGTAGATGGAATACGCCCAGCCATAGGGCACGCTGAACTCGAACAACTGGCTCGGCCCCTGGAACTCGCTGTTCGGCCCGGTGAACGTATAACGAAACTCATACAGCGGTGACTGCTCGGCGGCCGTGGGGTCCGTCTGGGCAGAGTTGGCTACCTCTACAAAAGAATCGGCGTAGGCGTCGTACTGATCCGAGTCGGCCCAGAAGTCCTCCTCGTAGATCACCGTGCCGGCCTGCCAGTAGTAACTGAACACCGTGCGGGGCCGGTTGTCCAATTCAAACGTCTTGAGCACCAGAATACTGCCATCCTTCTGGGGCTCTTTGGACTCCTGGGTGTAATTCGTGAAGCCGCCGAACCAATTCTGTTCCATCGCCTCGATGTAGGTATCCAGCTCGGTCTCGTCAAAGGTTAGACCGGCATTTGTAAAGGAAACATCCAACGAGGCGACGCCATCGGCTGAGGCCGCGTAGACGCCATCGCTCCGCTCCTCCGGCTCCCAGCCCTCCGGCAAATTGATGGAAAACGCGCCGCTCGAATGCGCAAAGGTCTCAGCCGCCAGAGTGAAGGGGGCTGTGGCCGAGGTCGCCTGCGCCTTCGGGGTTTTAGTTGCCTGCGGTTCCTTAGTAGGCTGCGCCGCTTCCGTGGCCGGCGCTTCCGTCGCCGTTGCGGCGGGCTTGAGCGTCGGTTTGGGGCTGGCGAAGGGCGTCGCCGAAGGTTCCGGGCTGCCTCCGCCTCCGCAGGCGAGCGCCGCCAAGGCCAGGGCCAGAGGCGCAGCCAGCCACCGGCTGAGTTTTTGAGTGGTCATTTGTTTTTCTCCTTACAGAAAATTGAATGGGCGCCACTGTCCCTGAGCAGGTCCAATGGGGGGCCCAAGTTAAGCCGTAGACATGGCCCGCAACGCCACACCGGCGAGGAACAAGCCCACCAGCCCA
>CAYZNA010000267.1:2840-5715 GCA_964478665.1 uncultured Anaerolineales bacterium | reverse complement strand
GGGCGACCAGAGACGGTCGCCCCTACGGCATCGCCCCCCGTCTCTGCCCGCCCGGTCTCTTCCGCCAGCCGGGCCAGTTCGGCCAGTTCGGCGGTGTCGCGTTTGCCGTCAATGAGGGCGGTGGGAATCAGGCCGTCGGAATCGCCGTACAGTTCTTCTTCGTGGTAGAAGACCTGCGGAGAACTGAAACAGCGTGGGGCCTGCGCCGCGCCGTGCGGGTATAGAATGCTGCCCACGTTGACGAGGTAGTACAGGGCGCTGCCGTGGCGGTCCGGGTACACCTGCGAGCCGTCGGCGCCGAGGATGTCGGCCCGCTCGGGGTGGGGAGGGATTCCGACGGCGGAGTTCACCGGCTCGTGGGCGGGAATCGCGCCGTGCCAGCCGTCGCCGGCCCGGCGGATTTTCTCGTGCAGTTCGTCGTCGGCGAGGCCGATGGACTCCAGCGCCGCGCGGGCTTCGGGCAGGCGTTCGGCCAGTTCCCCGGTGCGCTTCGCCAGCGTTGCGCCCATCGTTTCGATTTCGGTGAGGAGGGTGGAGAATTCGAGGGACATGGTTCCGGCAACCGAACGGATGTTTCAGGGATTATACACTTCCTGCGCCGGCTTGCAACTACGGAGGGGTGGGAGTAGAATAGTTTTGCAGGCAGAGAAAGCGGGATAACAATGGCAGAATTGCTGGTGGATCGGAAAGTAGGCGACCTGACGGTCGGTGAACTCAAACGTGTCGTGCGGGAAGTGCTGGAGGAAATCCGCCCGCGCTGGTTTCGGGATTCCGAGGGCTTTCTGGCTTTCTTGTCCGAGGCCGATTACCGCAACTATCTCGGCGAGTTTCGGGACAAGCGGCCGGGTGAAATCCAGGCCTATTATCTCACCCCGGATGGGTACAAAGTGCGGTACAGCGATTGGACACTGGCGCCGGAGGCCGAAGAGCGTCTCGCAGAGTCTTTGCGTCAGGCAGAAGCAGGGGAGGTGCGCGATCTGGAAGAAATCGCCGCTGAACTGGGTCTGGAAGAGTAGCCGTTGTTCTCGGACAGAAGGAAACCCTCATTCATGGACTCCCTCAAACTCCGTATCATCACCGACGGCAAGAACCTGGGCAACGGCATCCTGAAGGTGGATGGCTTTATCAACCATCAGGTGGACCCGATGCTGATGGACGAGTGCGGCCGCGAGCTGGCGGCGCGCTTCGGGCGGGTGCGGCCCACTAAAGTGCTCACCGCCGAAATCTCCGGCATTGCCCCGGCGGTGGCCACCGCCCGTCACCTCGGCATTCCGGTGGTGTACGCCCGCAAGCAAAAGCCGGTCACCATGCCGGACCAGATCTTCCTCACCCTGGCGCCCTCGCACACCAAGGGCCGCACGGTGGAGCTGATCGTCTCGCCCGAATACCTCGGTCGCGAGGAGCGGGTGCTGATCGTGGACGACTTTCTCGCTTCCGGGCAGACTATCCTCGGGCTGGCGCGGCTGGCGCGGGCGGCCGGGGCTACGGTGGTGGGTATCGGCGCGATGATCGAGAAGTCGTTCGAGGGCGGGCGCGCCGCGCTGGCAGCCCTCGGCGTGCCGATCGAATCGCTGGCGATTATCAGCGACATGAGCGAGGGCAGAATCGTCTTTGCCGGGTAACTCCGCCCGCCCGTCTCCTGTTTGTGCTTCCACCGGCAGACTGCTACAATCTGGCGCATGGTGCAAATTGACCGCGACCGGCTTGCGCAGGCAGCGCGCGAGAACGAGCTTGATCTGATCGTGCTCTTCGGGTCACAGGCCAGCGAGCGCGCGCGGGCAGGGAGCGATGTGGACCTGGCCGTGCGCTGCCGGTCCGGCCGGCGCCGGCCCCGCTCTCCCCGGTTGGACCTCGCGGCCCAACTGGCCCCTGCTTTCCCCCCGGAAGTGGAACTGGACGTTACCGTACTGAACGATGCCGGTTCCATGCTGCTCTTCGAGGTGGCTTGCGGAGGACAGCCACTCTACGAGCGGGAGCCGCTGCTGTTCTGGCAGTTTCGATCTTATGCCGCGCGACGTTATGACGACGACTATAAGTACCGTCTGCGCCGGGAGAAGTACCTGCAGGAGCGGGTGGAACAATGGGAACCGGAGAAGCGGCGCTCATCCGCGAAAAACTGACCCGGCTGACCGAGTACATTGACGAACTGACCCCTTACGTGCAGCAGCCCTATGCCCGCTACGCGCGCAGTCGGGCCGAACAGCGCATTGTCGAGCGAGTGGCCCAGATCATCATCGAGACTATCATTGACACCAATGAACTGCTTATCGCCGCGGCCGGGCGCGCCCCGGCCCCGCACGCGCGGGCCTCATTTGAGCAGGTGCGCGAGATGGGTGCCCTGCCTGCGGCGCTGGCAGAACGGTTCATTGACCGCTATGTCCGCATGCGCAACCTGATCGTCCATCAGTACGACCGGCTGGACGCGCGCACCGTTTTCCATTCCTCGCAGCGGCTGATTCGGGACGCGAAGACCTATGTGACCGCGGTCAACCGCTACATCTCCTCTTCTGCCCGGACATCCGACGCTGCCGGGCCGGCAGATGACTGACGCTATCGCCATATTGGACTTCGGCTCGCAGTACTCGCAACTGATCGCCCGGCGGGTGCGCGAGGCCCGTGTTTACTGCGAACTCTTCCCGCACGACGCCCCGCCCGAGCGGGTGCTGGCGCTCAACCCGAAGGGCTTCATTCTCTCAGGGGGACCCAACTCGGTCTACGACCCCGGCGCCCCGGCCCTGCCCGGCTACGTTTACGAGGAGCCCCATTTCCACAGCCATCTTACCGACGACCAGGTGGAATACGGCGTGCCTTTGGACGCGGTCGCGCCGCTGGCCTCGGCCATGGGCCTTAAATTCGCTATTGTGACGGACCATAG
>CAYZNA010000267.1:0-2830 GCA_964478665.1 uncultured Anaerolineales bacterium | reverse complement strand
CCAACTCGGTCTACGACCCCGGCGCCCCGGCCCTGCCCGGCTACGTGCTCCGCACCGGGGTGCCCGTCCTCGGCATCTGCTACGGCATGCAACTGCTGGCCCACGCCCTCGGCGGCACGGTGGAACCCTCCCCTCACCGCGAATACGGCCGCGCCGCTCTCACCATCACCCGCCCCGATTCCCCCCTCTTCCAGTTCTCAATCCCCAATCTCCAATCTCCAATCCCCAATCTCCAATCTCCAATCCCCAATCTCCAATCCCCAATTACCACCTGGATGAGCCACGGCGACAAAGTCACCGCCCTGCCGCCGGGCTTCACCGCCCTTGCCCAATCCCCCGACTGCCCCATCGCTGCCATGGCCGACGAGGCGCGCGGGCTGTACGCGCTTCAGTTTCACCCGGAGGTCAACCACACCGAGCGCGGGCGCGAGATTCTGGACGGCTTCCTGCGGGCCACCGGGGCGGCGCGGGCGTGGACCCTGGCCTCGGTGGCGGCGGAGGCGGTGGCGCGGGTGCGAGAACAGGTCGCGGGGGGCAGGGTGCTGGCCGGGGTCAGCGGGGGGGTGGATTCCAGCGTGGCCGCGGCGCTGGTCCAGCGGGCGGTGGGGGATCAGCTCACCTGCATCTTCGTGGATCACGGCCTGCTGCGCCAGGGCGAGGCCGGCGAGGTGATCCAGACTTTCCGCCGGGTGATCGGCGCGCAACTGATTGCCGTGAATGCTATAGAAGAGTTCATGGAGGCTCTGGCCGGCGTGACCGACCCGGAACACAAGCGGCGCATCATCGGCGAGAAGTTTATCCGGACCTTTGAGCGCGAGGCCAGTCGCGCCGGGGAGGCCCGTTTTCTGGTGCAGGGTACCATTTACCCGGACGTGGTGGAATCCTCCGGGCCGGACCGCAGGGTAGCCGCCCGCATCAAGACCCATCACAACGTGGGGGGCCTGCCGCCGGACATGCAGTTTGAATTGGTGGAACCGCTGCGCTATTTATTCAAGGACGAAGTGCGCGCGCTGGGATTGGAACTGGGGCTGCCGGAGAGCCTGGTCTGGCGGCAGCCGTTCCCCGGGCCGGGGCTGGCGGTGCGCTGCCTGGGCGAGGTGACCTGGGAGCGGCTGGAGCGGCTGCGCGCCGCCGACGCCATCCTGACCGGCGAACTGGGCGCGGCCGGGATGCTGCGTGGGGATACGGCCCAGGCCTTTGCGGTACTGCTGCCGGTGCGCTCGGTGGGCGTGATGGGCGACAGCCGCACTTACGCCGAAACCGTGGCCCTGCGCGCCGTGACTACCGACGATTTTATGACCGCCGACTGGGCGCGCCTGCCCTACGACTTGCTGGCGCGCATCTCCAGCCGCATTGTGAACGAGGTGGCCGGGGTGAACCGGGTGGTGTATGACATTTCCAGCAAGCCGCCGGCCACTATTGAGTGGGAGTAATGGAGACTGGAGATTGGAGATTGGAGATTGGAGATTTGAGATTGGGGACTGGAGATTAGAGATTTGCTGGCTGCCAATCCCCGATCTCCAATCCCCAATCTCTAATCCCCAATCTCGAACAGGAGTGCCCAATGGACTACTCTGCTATCTTTCGACGGGCGTGGGAGCTCACCTGGCGCTACAAGATTCTGTGGGTGCTCGGCATCCTTGCCACGCTGATCGGGGCCGGCGACTTCGGGGTGAGCTACCGGGGAGGCGGCGGAAACGGGGGCGATAATGGGGGCAATGGCAGCAGCCTCCCCGGTGAGTCGGGAAACGGGCCTTCGATTGAAATCGCGCCGGAGGTCGGCCAGTTCCTGCAAAACTACGGGCCGTTGATCGTCTTCGGTTTGCTGGCCCTGATTCTGCTGCTGGCCCTGATCTTCAGCCTGCTGGGGTGGTGGCTCAAGGGCGGGCTGATCCACGGCATCGAGGCCGCCGACCGGACCGGTTCGGTGGCGCTGGGCGAGGCGCTGCGGATCGGGGGCCGGCGGTTGCTGCCGCTGTGGCTGACCAGCCTCTTGCTCAACCTGCCCACCCTGTTGATCGCGTTGCTGGCGCTGGGGATCGCGCTCACCGCCCTGTTCGGCAGCGGCATCTTCGACCCGCAGACGCTGGGCCGGCTGGCGCTGCACCCCTTCCGGTTTGTCGCCGGGTTGGGGGTGGCGTTGATCTGCGTGCTGCCGCTGGCCTGTATTGCGATGCTGCTACGCTTCGTGCTCAGCTTCATTGAAACCCTGGCGGTGCGCGCGGTGGTGCTGGAAGAGGCCGGCGTGCTGTCCGGCATCCGGCGCGGCTGGGAACTGCTCAAAGCCAACCTGGCGCCCAACTTTATTCTGTGGCTGCTGTTTCTGGTGGTTGGCTACGCCTTCACTTTCCTGGTCAGCCTGCCGGCGCTGGCGCTGCTCATCCCGGCCGGGGTGGCCGCGCTGGCGGGGCAGTTCGGGCTGGCTGTCGTGCTGGGCGCCTTCGGCTTTCTGCTGATATACGCGGTGATCAGCGTGCTGGGCGGCGTGGGGATGGTGTACAAGTGGAGCGTGTGGAACCTGGCCTACCGCAGCTTCGCCGAACAGGGCGCGCCCCCGCCCGCACCGCTACCGGGATAAATCCGCGCCGCGCCCCGGGATCAAACGCTCACCCGCCCCACGGCGGGAGGTAGCGCCGCAGAAACTGGCCGGTATAGCTGGCCTCCACCGCGGCCACCTGCTCCGGGGTGCCCTCGGCCACAAGATAGCCGCCCCGGTCGCCACCCTCCGGCCCGAGGTCAATGATGTGGTCGGCCACCTTGATGATGTCGGGGTGGTGCTCGATGATGACCACCGTGTGACCCTCGTCCACGAACTTCTGCAGCACGTCAA
>CAYZNA010000266.1:0-5720 GCA_964478665.1 uncultured Anaerolineales bacterium | reverse complement strand
GGCGGCTGGTCCACCCCGTATTACCTGTACGCCTTCAGCCCGCTGCTGGCCGCGGCCTTCTTCTTTGAACTGCGCGGCGCGCTGCTGGGCGCCGGCGGCATGGCCGGCCTGTTCGTGGTCGCCGGCCTGCTGGGCGCGGGCATTCCGGCCAACCCGCCCCAGTTTGTGGCGCAGGTGGTCGGTTTTTTCTTGATCGCCGGGGCCATGGGCTATGCCACCAGCCTGCTTGCCCGCCTGCAAAGCTCGCACGTCGAGCTGAATCGCGCCCACCGCGATCTGGAGGTCATCCACAGCCTCACCCTCTCCCTGCAAAGCGCCGCCGACGTGAACGAGGTTGAGCAGCGGGTGCTCACTGCGGTCACCGACGAACTGGGCTTCCCCGGCGCCATCGTCGCGCTGGTGGACCAGAACGAAGGGGTGATCACTGCCTGGCTTGGCCGCTCGCGCGACGGCCGGCCGCTCTTCTCCGGCGGGATGCCCCACCCGGCCCGGGTGCCGCTGACCGCTGAAGCCGGGGTCATCCCGGCTGCGGTCCTCGACGGGCAGCCGCGCCTCAGCCTGTCGAATCCCACAACGCCCGATGAACTGGTCAACCGCAACCTGCGCGGGGGGACCTTTCACCTCTTCCCCATGCTGCTGCGCGATCATCCGGTGGGCGTGCTGCTGGTGGCCGAGCACGATTCCGGCGGGCGCGACCCGGCCCGGCTCGGCTCGTTGCAGTCCATCGCAAGCCAGGCCGCGGTGGCGGTGGGCACCACCATGCTGTGCATTGACCGCGCTCAGCGGCTGGCGGTGCAGGACGAGCGCATACGCATCGCCCGCGAGATCCACGACACGGTCTCACAATCCCTGTTCGGCATGAGCTATACCCTCAACGCCTGCGCCCGGCTGCTGCCCCAGCAGCCCGAGCGGGTGCAGGCCGAACTGACCGGGCTGGCGGCGCTGGCCGAAACCGCCCGCGGCCAATTGCGCCAGTCCATCATGGATATCTGGCCCTCTGAGATCACCGCCGAGAGCTTCGCCGCCGACCTGCGCCGCTTCTTGAGCGAGCACTGCCGCAGCGATGATCTGGCCCTGACCGTTAATGTAGGCGGCGATTTCCAGCGCCTGCCGGCCCGCGTGCGCCGGGGTCTGTATCGCATTGCACAGGAGGCGCTTACCAACACCGCCCACCATGCCGGCGCCTCGGCGACCTCCGTCTGCCTGCAGGTGGCAGAGGGACAGGCGCTGCTGCAGGTGCGCGACGACGGCCACGGCTTCGACCCGGCCCTGGCGCTGGCCCGTGAACGCGACCGGGAACACTTCGGGCTGCGCGGGATGCAGCAGCGAGTAGCCGCGCTGGGCGGCCAGATCGAGTTTCTCAGCCAGCCGGGGGCCGGCGCCACGGTGCTGGCCATCGTTCCGGTCGCCTGAGCGCTGCCATCCGCCGTCGTGGCTCCGGCCGGGCCTGGAATGGGCCAGAAAGCAAGGCATGAAGCCAGAAATCACCATCCTGATTGCCGACGACCACGAGATCGTGCGCCGGGGGCTGGCCATGGTGCTCAGCCTGGAGCCGGGCTTCCGGGTGGTGGGTGAGGCTCACGACGGCGCGGGCGCCGTGGCCGCCGCCACCCGCCTGCGCCCGGATGTGGTGTTGCTGGACATGAAGATGCCCGGCACGGACGGGCGCGCCGCTGCCGAGAAGATCAAACAGCGCCTGCCGGGCGTGCGCGTGCTGATGCTCAGCGGGATAGAGATCACCGAGGATGTCTTCGAGGCCCTGGAAGCCGGAGTGGACGGCTACCTGCTGAAGGATGTCAGCCCGGACGAGCTTGGGCGGGCCATTCGTACCGTGGCAGAGGGCAAGTCGTACATCCACGCAGAGATCACTCGCGCCCTGCTGGAGCGGGTGACCCTGTCGCAGCGACGGCCGTCTGGCAATCTGCTTCACCTGACCGAGCGCGAGATGCAGGTGTTGCGCCTCCTGGCTACCCGCGCCACCTATCGCGAGATCGGCGGGCAACTGTTCATCTCGGAAGAAACCGTGCGTTCGCACGTCAAGAATATCCTGGGCAAACTGGATCAACCCAACCGCCCCCAGGCGGTAGTGACAGCCTTGAAGCTGGGCCTGATCGAATTGGAGTAGGGCAAGATTGTATCTTGCCCTCCCCCCGTGAGACACCGATGCCCGAAGAAACCCCCTCCACCGCCCCCGATTCAGCCCTCGCCGCCCGGCGCTTCCTGCCGGTCGCCGAGGAGGAATTGCAGCGCATCATCCTCAACATCCACGATGGAGCGGTGCAGCAGTTGTTTGCCGCACTCTCACAACTCAATCTGGCCCAGGCGCGGGCTGCCCGGGACAACGTCTCCCCGGATGAATGGCAGACCTGCCTCGCCCGCGTCTCCGGTCTGATCGAGGCCTCGCTGGCCGAGATCAAGACCTGTCTGGGAACCTTCCGCCCGCCGGAATTCGCCCGGCGCGACTTGCTCGCGGTGCTGGAAGGGCTGGTGATTCAGCACGAGGAGCTCACCGGCTGCCAGGTGGAGCTGGCCGTGGACGGCCCCTTGCCACAGGCCAGCCTGCCGGTGAAGATTGCCCTGTACCGCGTTCTGCAAGAGGCCCTGGCCAACGTGGACCGCCACGCCGGGGTGACGCAGGCCCGAGTGCGACTGTCGGTGTGGGCCAACGCTGTACGCATGGAAGTGAGCGACGAGGGCCGCGGCTTCGACCCGCCGCCGCTGGACGGGCCGCAGGCCACTGAGCGTGAGGAGCACATCGGCCTGCGCGGCATGCGCGAGCGGGTGACCCTGGTCGGCGGGACGCTCAGCCTGGACTCCGCGCCGGGAGCCGGAACCCGCCTCGCAGTGGAAGTGCCCGCCGGTGGATAAGCCCCTGCGGGTGGCCCTGGCCGACGATCACGCCCTGGTGCTGGAGGGCCTGCGCGGCTTGCTGGCCAACGAACCCGATCTGGAAGTCGTGGGCGCGGCCACCGACGGCAACGGGCTGCTGGCGCTGCTCGAACGGCAATCGGTGGACGTGGCCGTGCTCGACCTGCAGATGCCCGAACACGACGGCCTGAAATGCCTGGCCGAGATCCGCCGCCGCGGCCTGCCGGTGAGGGTGCTGGTGCTCACCGCCTTCGGGGACGGCGAGTCGATCCAGTCGGCGCTGGAGGGCGAGGCCGACGGGCTGGCGCTCAAGACCGACTCGCCGCGCCAGACGGTGGAAGCCATCCGTCAGGTGGGGCAGGGCTACCTCGTCTTCCCCCCCGCCGCCCGCCGCTGGCTGCGCGTCCACCAGCCGGACCCCGGCCCGGACCTTTCGCCGCGCGAGTGGGAGGTGCTGGAGCTGCTGGCGCGCGGCCTGACCAACAACCACATCGCCGCCGCGCTGCACCTCTCCGACAACACGGTCAAGTTTCACCTGCAGAATATCTTCCAGAAGCTGGGGGTGAGCAACCGCACCGAGGCGGCCGGGGTGTACTTCCGACTGAAGGGGGAGCGAGGGTAGTGCCCCCGGCAAGCCCCCCGCTTCCGGCCCGCCCGGGAGCTGGCCTCCGGCGCGCCGGCCTGCTCGCCCTGGCGCTGGCGGCGATGGGATGCAGCGCCCGCCCGGCCGCGCCTTCCACCCCTCCGCCGCTGCCCCCCGCCCCTCTGCCCCCCACTGCAACCGCGCCCTCCCTCCCCGGCGTGGCCCCCCTGCCCCTGGCCTGGCGTTACGCCGCAGACCGGCCGCTGGCGGCCAGCGTCGCCGCCGGGCAGGGTCTGGTTTTCCTTGCGCCGGGCGGTGAAACCGTGGTGGCGCTGGACGGCGCCGGTGGGTGGGAGCGCTGGCGCTACCCCGGCCCGGTCCATCCGCGCTCGCTGGTCGTGGGCGGAGAGCTGCTGCTGGCCGGCGCGCCGGGCGGCCGGCTGCTGGCGCTGGAAGCCGCCACAGGCGCCCTGCGCTGGGGGGTCACCCTGACCGGCGAGGTGGTCTATCCACCCACCCCGGCCGGCGGGCGGGTGTACGTGGGCACCTCGTTCGTCGGGCCGGGGCTGGAACCGCAGCCGGAGCGGCGGGGCTGGCTGTACGCTCTTGACCTGGCGGATGGCCGGGTGCTGTGGGCGCGGGAGACGGTCGCCTACCTGCTGGCCTCGCCGGTGGTGGGGCAAGACAGGCTGCTGGCCGGGGGCAGCTTTCTGGGTGGCGCGACCGAGGAAGGCGGCCACCTGCGGCTCATGGCCCTGGCGCCGGAGGACGGGCGCGTGCTGTGGCAGCGCGACAGCGAGGACGGGCTGCTCAAATCGCTGGCGCTGGACGAGAGCCGCGCCTATTACCTGGCCTATCGCGACGTGCTGTACGCCCTCGATTTGAGCAGCGGCGACCTGCTGTGGAAGTACAACACCGAGAACTGGTCGCCCGGCTTCGCCCTGGCCGGCGGGGTGCTGTACTTCGGCTCGGACAACGGCTTCGTGCACGCCGTGCGGGGGGAGGATGGCGCGCGGCTGTGGCGGGTCCACCTGGAAGGCGTGTTCAACGCCCCGCGCTCGCGCCCGCTGGTGGAGGGCGAACGGCTGTACTTTCAGAGCAACGACCAGGCGCTGTACGCCCTCGACCGCGCCACCGGCGCCATCCTGTGGCGCACCCCGCCTCAACCGCGCTCGCGGGTGGGCCTGACCCTGGGGGAGGGCCGGCTGTACCTGGTCGGGGTGGATAACGCGGTCTACGCCTACGCGCCAGCGGCCCCACCGACCCCTCCCCATCGGGATACGCCCCGATAGGGAGGGGTGGCAGGGATGAGGCGCTCCGGCGGAGCATCTCTACCGCGACAATGTTATATTCGGCAGCGATACGTTCGTAGTGCGCCCCGCAGCGTTAGCGGAGTGGCGCGCGCCCCGCACAGCGGCACTCCGCTGCGCTGCGTGCTCCACTACGAGCAGAAATCTAACATTGTCAAGCTACTCCTCGGTCTGTTTGAGCAGGAAGCGCACGATCAGATCAATCTCCTCGGAGGTAAGCTTCTGGCTGAAGTCGCGCGGCATGACCTCGGCCTTGTCCTCAAAGCCGGGCGCGACGAAAGCGCCGGGAGCGATGATGGACTGCCGCAGGTATTCTTCGGCCGGCAGACCGGCCACGCGCTCCGCAGCCTCGCGGCCCACCTCGTCCCACTCCGGGCCGATCTTGCCGCCCCGGTTGTCCAGGCGGTGGCAGGCGAAGCAGCCCCCCTTCTCGATCACAGCGATAGCAGCCTGATCTTCAGCAGAGACCTGAGCGGCGGCCTGGCTGCGGATGAAGGCTACCAGTTGCCAGCGTTCCTCTTCGCTCACTTTCACCTTCCACTGTGGCATGGCCGAGAGGAAGGGAGGCTGCGAGCCGCCCTCGCTGATGCGCCAGAACAGGTAGGTGTCGGTGACAAACGGCAGGCTCATCAGGGCCGGGTCGGTCAGGTCCACCGGTCCGGGGTTGAGGCCCTCGCTGAACTCGCCGTTGCCTTTCAGATCAGCGCCGTGACAGGCGGCGCAGTTGTGCGCCTGGAAGGCGCGCCGCCCGGCCTCCACCGCCGCGGCATCCCCGGCCGGCAAGGGATTGGTCAGGCCGGCGTATTCCGGCGGCAGGCGCGCCTGCCAGGCGGCCAGGCGGTCGGTCACGCTCTCGAAGATCACCTCCGGCTGCCCGGTGGCGGTGACCACCACCGGGTAGGGCACTTCTTCGCGGATGGTCGTGACGCTGGTGAAGTCGTCGCTCTCGGCCCCCTGCA
>CAYZNA010000265.1:0-5726 GCA_964478665.1 uncultured Anaerolineales bacterium | reverse complement strand
GTGCCCCTGCCCCGCCCGCGCGTGGTGGTGGGCATTCCCTCCGGCGTGACCGAAGTGGAAAAGCGCGCGGTGTACGACGCGGCAGTTTCGGCCGGCGCCCGCGAGGCCTTCTTGATCGAGGAGCCAATGGCTGCGGCGCTGGGGGCCGGGCTGCCGGTGGGCGAGGCGCGCGGCAGCATGGTGATTGATATTGGCGGCGGCACCACCGAGGTGGCGGTGTTTTCGATGGGCGGCATTGTGGTCAGCCGCTCGCTGCGGGTGGCCGGCGACGAGATGGATCAGGACATCGTGCAGTTCGCCCGCAACAAATACAACCTGCTGATCGGCGAGCGCATGGCGGAGCGGGTGAAGCACGCCGTCGGGTCGGCTTATCCGCTGCGTGAAGAGCGAACCGTTACCATGCGCGGGCGGAATCTGGTAACCGGGCTGCCGGAGGCAGTGGAGGTCTCGTCCATCGAGATACGCGAGGCGCTGTCCGCCTCGGTCTCCACCATTGTTGCCACCATTCGCGACACCATTGACGAGACTCCGCCGGAGATCATCGCCGATCTGATGGAGACCGGGGTGGCAATGGCCGGCGGCGGATCGCAGCTGTTGGGCTTCTCGGACCGGCTCACCGATGAGCTGAAGATGCGCGTGTGGCTGGCCGAAGATTCGATGAGCTGTGTGGCGCGCGGCGCCGGCCTGATTCTGGAAGACCTGGACGTGTATAAGCGCTTTCTGGTCGGTTTGCAGCGCGGCTCCACCAGCGGCTCAATCTCGCGCTGATGCGCTCCCGCACCCTGCTGGCCGGGTTTCTGTTGTTGGTGGCCCTTGGACTGGTGGGACTGAACGCCACCGGGATGTTGGATCCGCTGAAGAGCGGCGCCCTGCGTCCGCTGGCGGTGGTGGAGGGCTGGGTATCCTCGCGCTTCACCGCGGTCTACGATTTTTTCACCGCCCCGCGCGATATGCAGGCCCTGCGCCAGCGCAACGCCGAGCTGGAGCTGCAGGTTGCCGAGCTCCAGCGCCAGCTCCTACAGACTCAGGAGCAGCAGGCCGAGCTGAACATCCTGCGGGCGCTGCTCAAATACGCCACCGACAACCCCACCAACAGCTATCTGGCCGCGGACGTGATCGGCCGCGACACCAGCCCGTTTCTCAAGTACATCACCATCAATCGCGGTTCCGACAGCGGCCTGGCTCGCGACATGCCCGTCGTGACCAACGCTGGCCTGGTGGGCCGCATTACCGAGGTGACCGCCAACGCGGCCCGTGTGCAATTGATCACCGATCCGGATGCGGCGGTGAACGTGCGCGTGCAGGCTAGCCGGGCAGAAGGGGTGGCGGTAGGGCAGCTTGCCGGCGACCTCAGCCTTCAGTTCATCGGGCAAGACGCGCCGATGCAGGTGGGCGATAAGGTGCTCACTTCCGGCCTGGGCGGCAGCTACCCGGCGGATGTGCTGCTCGGGGAGGTGGTCAGCTTGCGCCAGCAGGACCTTGAAATCTTTCAGCAGGCCACGGTGCGGCCGGCAGTAGACTTCGGCCGGCTAGAAGTGGTGCTGGTGCTGACCAGCTTCAAGCCGGCCAACCTCGCCCCGTTCCAGTCCACGCCGGCCCCCTGAGCGCGGTGCGGGAGGCGGGCGCAGTCGCGCCTTCCCTCCCGCTTCCATCCGGCGCAATCCCGTGTCCGTCTACCTCGGCCTCCCGCTTCTGACCCTGATTGCCGTCCTGCAATCGGCGGTCCTGAGCCGCTTCCACGTCTTCGGCGGCACCCCCGACTTGATGCTGGTGGCCGTGGTGTGCTGGAGTCTGGCGGCGCGCGGCCCGCAAGGGGTGGCCTGGGCCTTTGCCGGCGGGCTGCTGCTGGATGTGTTCTCCGGCGCGCCGCCGGGATCGGCCGCCGCCGGGCTGGTGCTGGTGGTGTATCTGGCCGGCTTCACCGAGGGCCGGCTGTGGGGTGCGCCGGCCCTGTTGCCGCTGGCGGCTGTGCTTTTTGGCAGTATGGTGTATCATCTGGTAGCGCTGGGCATTCTGCTGCTGTACGGGCGCGCCGTGGACTTGCGCCTGGCATTCAGCTACGTGACCCTGCCGGCGACCTTTATTAACGTGCTGCTCACCTTGCCGGTGTATAAATTAGCCAGATGGTTGCACGACTTGCTCAACCCGCCCCGAGTGGCAATCTAGAGGGGCGCAGGAACGATGGCTAGAAAAGGCCTCACACTTTCGGTGCGCAAGGATCCGATGTCCCTGCCGTCGCGCGGCCGGGCCAACAGCAGCCGCGCCCCCGAGACGGCAGCCGTCGGCGAGCCGGCCCTTGCCGCATGGCGCGTGGCGGTATTCTACGCACTGACGCTGGGCGTGCTGCTAATTTTCGTGGCCAGGCTGATCAACCTGCAGGTGATGCAGCACAGCACCCTGGCCCAATACGCCGACGAAAACCGTTACTCGCGGGTCAGTCTGCCGGCGGCGCGCGGCATTATCTACGACCGCAACGGCGTGGCGCTGGCGCGCAATGTGCCCTCGTTCAACATCGTCATCACCCCGGCCTACTTCCCCGATCTCGAGGACAATCCCGCCCAGGCGCAAGCCATCTTTCAGCGCCTTTCCGAACTGACCGGCGTGCCGGTCACGGTCCCCGGCTCCACCCCAAAAGAGGCCTGCGCCGGCGGGCGAGGCATCCGCGACCTGTACGAGGAGTTCATCGGCTTCTCGCCCTACACGCCGGCGCCGGTGGCCTGCGACGTGCCCAAAGAGGTGGCCATGGTGATCCGTGAGGGCCAGTCGCGCATGCCCGGCGTCTCGGTGCAGGCCATCCCGGTGCGGGAGTACCCCACCGGCTCGCTCACCGCGCACGTAGTCGGCTATCCTGGCCCCATCCCGGCCAGCGAGGTGGATTACTACACCGGACTCGGCTTCTCCCCCAGCGAGGACAAAATCGGTTATGCCGGCATAGAGGCCGCCTTCCAGGACCAACTGGCCGGGCGCAACGGGCAGAAGCTGGTGGAGAAGGACGTGGCCGGGGAGGAGCTGCGCACGGTCGGGGAGCCGGAACCCCCCATCTCCGGCCAGAACATTGTGCTCACCCTCGACACCCGCTTGCAGGCCGCCGCCGAAGCCGCCCTTACCAGCCGCATCAACTACCTGAACAACTATTCCGGCAAAGTGATCTCCAATCGCGGCGCCGTGATTGCCATCAATCCGCAGACCGGTGAGATTCTGGCGATGGTCTCGTGGCCCGGCTACGACAACAACCTCTTTGCCCGCTTCATCCCGGCCGACTACTACGATCAATTGGTAAACGACCCGCTCACGCCGCTGCTCAACCAGACCATCTCAGGCGTATACCCGCCAGGCTCGGTATTCAAACTGGCCACCGCCTCCGGCGCCCTGCAGGAGGGGGTAATTGACCCCAATCGCTACATCGAGACGCCCGGCAAGATCACCATCACCGACCGTTACTTCCCCAACGACGCCGGCCGCGCGCGCGACTTTGTGGACTGGAATCGCGAGGGCTTTGGCCGGCTGAACTTCCTGTACGCCCTGGCCAACTCTTCCAACGTGTATTTCTACAAGGCCGGCGGCGGCTACCAGAACGAGGTGCCCGACGGCGGGCTGGGCATTGACCGCCTAGGCTACTACGCCCGCGCTCTGGGATACGACCAGACCACCGGCATTGAGCTGCCCGGCGAAAGCGCCGCCCGCATCCCCACCCGCGACTGGAAGCGCCTGACCCTGGGCGAAAACTGGGCCACCGGCGACACGTACATCGCTTCGGTCGGCCAGGGGTACGTCACTGCCACCCCCATGCAAGTCCTCTTGTCGGCCGCCACGCTGGCCAACGGCGGGCGCATGATGCAGCCCACGCTGGTCAAAGAGATCCGCGGCGGCGAAGGCAACGTGATCAAGCCCTTCACGCCGACCGTAAGATGGGACGTCACCCAGGGCTACTACGACGAGAAAAACAAACGCACCACCACCATCTCGCCCCACGTCATCCAGTTGATTCAGCAGGGCATGCGCCAGGTGATCATTGACGGCACCGGGTCCAAATACGTGCACGTGGAGGGCGTCGCCATCGCCGGCAAGTCCGGCACTGCCGAGTATTGCGACAACATTGCCCAACAAAAGAATCTGTGCCAGTTCGGCAACTGGCCGGAACACGCCTGGTTTGTGGGTTACGGGCCGTACGAAAACCCAGAAATCATGGTGCTGGTTTTTGTGTACAACGGCGGCGAAGGCTCCATCACTGCCGGCCCGATTGTGAGCGAAGTGCTCAACGCTTACTTTGATCTGAAGGCCATAGACGCCGGCCAGCCCACCCAGGGACAATAGGGCCGGTAGAGCGCGCCGCCCCGCCCCGACATCTCTCCCTCCGCTTCTGCAGCGGGGCATGGGGATACCCCGCCTACGGCTCCGGGCATGGGGATGCCCCGCCTACGGCTCCGGTCCCAGCCGCCCCGCCCCGACATCTCTCCCTCCGTTTCTGCAGCGGGGCATGGGGATGCCCCGCCTACGGCTCCGGGCATGGGGATGCCCCGCCTACGGCTCCGGGCATGGGGATGCCCCGCCTACGGCTCCGGTCCCAGTGGACACCCACCGCCGATCCGCGACCACCTCCGCCCGCCCGCGCGCCGCCCTGCCCTACCGGCTGCTCCCTGCCCTGTGCGGCGGCGTGTGGATGCTGGGCCTGAGCCGCTACCTGTACGAGGCCGCCCCGGACCCGGTCGCGCGCCTGGCCGGCGGCTGGCCGGGCGCGTTGATTCTGGCATCACTCGGCGCGGCGCTGGCCGCCCTGCTGGTCGGCGTGCTGGCCCGCGCCCTGCCCCGCACCGATCCCCGCGCGCTGGCCGCCGCCTTTACCCCGGGACTGCTGCCGCTGGTTGCCCTGCCCTCACCGGGGGTGAACCTGCTGCGGGCGGGGGCCTTGCTGCTGGCCGCGCCGCCCCTCGCGCTGGTTCTGCTGCTGCGGGCCGCCCTCTGCGGGCCGCGCCGGCCACGGGTGCAACTCCTGCTCAGCCTCGGCTCGTGGCTGTTCCCCACACTGCTGGTATTCGGGTTGTACTTGCGCAGCCTGGCCCCTACAGTGGGCGAGGCCGACACCTTTGAGTTCCAGGTAGACATTGCCCGGCTGGCGATTGCCCACCCCACCGGCTACCCGCTGTTTATTCTCATCGGCAAGCTGTTCACCCTGCTGCCGCTCGGCGGGACACTGGCCTTCCGGGCCAACCTGGCCTCGGCCACGTTCGGGGCGCTGGCCGCCCTCGGTGGATACGCCCTCGCCCGCCGCCTCGGCGCGGGCCGCCTCGTCTCGGCCCTCACCTGCCTGCTGGTCGGCGTCTCCCCCACCCTGTGGTCGCGTTCGGTGGAGGCTGAAGTCTACTCCCTGCACGCTGCGCTGGTCGCCGCCCTGCTGTGGCTTATGCTCTGTCTTGAGGAAGGAGGAACGCTTCGCGGGAAGGAGGAAGAAGGAAGAAGGAAGAAGGAAGAAGGAAGAAGGAAGAAGGAAGAAGGGAGAAGGGAGAAGGGACATTTCGCCTTCCTCGTTTCTGCTTCCTTCTTCCTCTTCGGCCTCAGCCTGACCAACCACCTCACCAGCCTGCTGCTGGCCCCGGCCCTGCTGCTTTCCCTCCTGCTCGCCCGCAAAAGGCCCTCCTTTTCCCCCCCTTCCTCCCCCCCCCCCCCCCCCCCCTCCCCCCCCCCCCCTCCCCCCCCCCCCCCCCCCCCCCCCCCCCCCCCCCCCCCCC
>CAYZNA010000264.1:0-5741 GCA_964478665.1 uncultured Anaerolineales bacterium | reverse complement strand
CCGGCGCGCTCGATGGCCACGTCGAACTGCTCTTTCAGGCGGCCGGTGGCTTCTTCGACAGGGATTTGCTTGATCCAGGGCATGGGGCCTCCTTCGGCGGGCAGGGACACGAGAGGGTTGACCGTGGTGTGGGCTTCATTGTACCTGCCGGCCCGGTACCGTGGCACACCGTAAGCTTCACCCCATTGCGTGGCCGCCGGCAGGGGAAGAGATGCGCCAGGCGCGGGAAGCGCAGTGTACTCACAGCGGCGGAATGTGCAAATCGGCGCTGGCGGCAAGAGGTTCTTGCCCCGCCCGGTTTGGACATCCAAACATCCCGCCGGCGCGCGGTTCCCCCTGATTGTGCGGCACGGTCCGCGCCCGGTGTGCGCAGGGCTTTCTTCCACGCCTGGCGGCAACGCACTTCCCCGCTACCCGGTATAATCAACCCCGCATCTATCGGGA
The DNA here is from genome assembly GCA_964478665.1 of uncultured Anaerolineales bacterium. Taxonomy (GTDB): domain Bacteria; phylum Chloroflexota; class Anaerolineae; order Anaerolineales; family CAYZNA01; genus CAYZNA01. Next base: position 5,297 of record CAYZNA010000264.1, on the reverse strand, counting down.
ACCGTCCGCTTCCCGCCAGCGTCTTAACGCCGTGTCCGCTCGCAGGCAAGGCCCTGCGTCGTCTGCCGTCCGTCTCGCGTTCCCCTCGGGAGTTCCCATGAACCGCTCCTCACGCCCCACGCCCCATGCTCCCCGCCCCACGCCCCCCGCGCCCCGCTCCACGCCCCCCGCTCCACGCCCCACGCTCCACGTCCCCCGCCTCGCGCTGCTGCTGCTCACGGCGGCCCTCGCCTGCAGCCTGCTCACCCCGTCGCCAACGCCCACCCCTTCCCCCACCCCCACCCCGGCCGCCTCGCCCACCCCGCTCCCGCCGCTCACCCCGCGCGTGATTGAGGCCCTGCCGCTGCCGGGCGACGAGTTGCCGCTGGATGGCGCGGTCACGGTGTACTTCGATCAGGCCATGCAGCGCAACTCGGTGGAGGGCGCCTTCAACTTCGCGCCGGCCGGCGCCGCGGTCACCGTGGCCGGCTCGTTTTCCTGGCCCGACGACGCCACCGTGCAGTTCAAACCGGCCGCGCTGCTGGACCGGGCTACCAGCTACAAGCTCTCCATTGGCGAAACCGCCCGCAGCCAGGCCGGCCTGGCCCTGCCGACCAGCTTCCACCTGCAGGCCCAGACCGTGGGCTACCTGCAGGTCACCCAGGTCATCCCGGCCCCGGGCGCCGGCGACGTGGATACTCAAGCCGTTACCACCGTGATGTTCAACCGCCCGGTGACGCCGCTGGCCCTGCTGGCCGATCAATCCGGCTTCCCTCACCCGCTCATCTTTGACCCGGCGATCTCTGGCAGCGGCGAGTGGCTGAACACCAGCATCTACGTTTTCCACCCGGACCAGCCCCTGGCGGGCAGCACTTCCTACACCGTGACGGTGGCCCCCGGCCTGGCCGACCAGACCGGCGGCGTGATGCCCGATCCCTACTCGTGGAGCTTTACCACCCTCGCCCCGGCCGTGATCGGCGTTGCCCCGACCTTCCGCGAAGTGGACGTGGCCCTCACCCGACCCATCAGCGTTACCTTCAACCAGCCCATGGACCGCGCCAGCAGCGAGGCTGCCTTTCAACTGGCCGGGCCGGGCGGGGTGGCGCCCGGCGCCTTTGCCTGGAACGAGGACTCCACTGAATTGACCTTCACCCCGGCAGGGCGGCTGGACTACGGCGCCACCTACCGGACCAACGTGGCCGCCTCGGCGCGCGGCGCGGGCGGCGCGGCGCCGCTCGCGAGCGCCTACAACTCCGGCTTCACCGCCGTAAAGTACCCGGCCATCATTTCCACCACCCCTTCCGACGGCGACCGCAGCGCCAGTCCCTCCAACGGCTTTCGCATCCAGTTCACTGCGCCAATGGACGAGCGCACCCTGCCATCGCAAATCACCATCCTGCCGGCGCCCACCCAGGTCTACACCTATTTCAGCAACTACGACTATTCCTACGCCATCAACTTCAGCCTCCAGCCCTCCACCGGCTACGCCGTGACCATCGGGCCGGACATGCGCGACCCGTACGGCACGCCCACCGGCGAGAGCCGGGAGATCCACTTCACTACCGGCCCGCTGGAGTCGCAGGCGTGGCTGAACGCCACGTATGGCGTGGGCACCTACAATGCCGCCGACGAGGCCGCGCTGTTCATGACCACAGTCAACGTGGATTCCGTGCACTATGAACTCTACGGCCTGACGCTTTCCCAGTTCATGCAGGCCACCGGCCCGGAGAGCTACAAATTCCAGCCCTCCGGCCCGCCCCTGCGCATCTGGGACCAGCCGGTCCAGAGCCAGCTCAACGAGACCATCCTGACCAAAGTCAACCTCACCGAGCAAGAAGGCGGGCGGCTGCCGGTGGGCTTCTACTTGCTGGAGATGATCGCACCGACCCCCAATCAGGGCAGCCAGCGCCAGGTGATGGTGGTCTCCAGCGCCAACCTGACTCTCAAGACCGGCCTGCGCGAGGCGCTGGTATGGGCCACCGACCTCAACTCCGGCCAGCCGCTGGCCGGCCAGCCGGTCACGTTGTTCAAAAGCGAGCAAGAGGTGATCGCCTCCGGCCAGACCGGCCCGGACGGCGTCTTCCGGGCCGAGATCCCCCGCCTGGACGATCTGTGGACCAACGTCTACGCCGTGCTGGGCCAGGACCCCGACAGCCCCAACTTCGCGGTGGCCGTCAACCAGTGGTCAGAGGGCATCAACCCGTGGGACTTCGGGCTGGACTCCGCGTTCTACGTGCAGGATTTGCAGGCCTATCTGTACACCGACCGCCCGGTGTACCGGCCGGGCCAGATCGTGTATTTCAAGGGGGTGGTGCGCACCGAGGACGACGCCCGCTACTCCCTGCCAGATATCGGCAGCCTGCCGGTGGAGATGTACAACGACCGCGGCGAGCGCATCTTCAGCGATACCCTGAAGCTGAACGAGTTTGGCGCCTTCAACTCCCAACTCACCCTCGCCGACGAGGCCGGGGTGGGCTACTACAGCATCCAGACCCCCTACGGCGGCCTGGGCTTTCAGGTAGCCGAGTACCACAAACCGGAGTTTCAAGTCAATGTGACTACCGCACAGTCGCAGGTAGTTCAGGGCAGCAGCATCCCGGTCACCGTGGAGGCCAGCTACTTCTTCGGCGGTCCGGTCGCGGATGCCGCTGTCAACTACTCGGTGCTGACCGCGCCCTACTACTTCCAGTATGAAGGGCCGGGCTACTACGACTGGAGCGACTACGACTTCACCGCCGGCCCGCAGCCGCCCACCTACGGCGGCTACGGCCAGTTGCTCTCCACCGGGGAGACCCGCACCGACGCGCAGGGCAAGGCCAGCTTCAGCATCCCGGCCGACCCCGGCAAGGCCACCACCTCGCAAACTTTCACCATCGAGGCCACCGTCACCGAGGCCGCCGGCGGGCAGCAGGTCAGCGGGCGCGTGGCCGTGACTGTGCACCAGGGCGACTTCTACCTCGGCGCGCGCCCGGCCGACTACATCGGGGTAGCCGGGCAGCCGACCACCGCCGAGTTGCTGGCGGTGGGCTGGGACCAGGCGCCGCGCCCCAACCAGCCCGTCACCGTGCAGTTCAGCAAGCACGAGTGGTTTAGCGTGCAGGAATTGGACGAGTACGGCAACAAGGTCTACACCTGGAGCGCGAAGGATACGCCAGTGTCGGAGGTACAGGTGACCACCGGCGCCGATGGCAAGGCCAGCGCCAGCTTCACACCCACCGAGGGCGGCACCTACAAGATTCTGGTCACCGGACAGGATTCCGGCGGGCGGACCGTGCGCGCCTCCACTTACGTGTGGGTGACTTCCAACAACTACGTCAACTGGCGGGTGGAGAACGACGACCGCATCACTCTGGTTTCGGACCGGCGCGACTACCAGCCGGGCGACACCGCCGAGATCCTCATCCCCTCGCCCTTCCAGGGCAGCGCCGTCGCGCTGGTCACGGTGGAGCGCGGGCGCATCCTGCAGTACGAGGTCATCACCCTCAGCAGCAACAGCACGGTGTATCGCCTGCCGATCACCGAGGCCTTCGCCCCGGACGTGTTCGTCTCGGTGGTGCTGGTCAAGGGGGTGGACGCGGATAATCCGGCGCCGGGCTTCAAAGTGGGGGTGGTCAAGCTGCAGGTGAGCAACGCCGCCCGGCAGATCAACGTCACCCTTACCCCGGACAGGGCAAAGGTCGGGCCGAGGGACATGGTGCGCTACACGCTCCAGGCCGCCGACCACCGCGGGCAGCCGGTCCGGGCCGAGTTCTCGCTGGCCCTCGCCGATCTGGCCGCCCTGTCGCTGGCCGACCCCAACTCCGCGCCTATCCTGGATTACTTCTACGGCCAGCGCGGGCTGGGGGTCCGCACCGCGATGGGACTGGTGCTCAACGTCAACCGGCTGACCGAGGCCGCGGCCCGCGCCAAAGGCGGCGGCGGAGGCGGCGGCGAGGGGGCCTTCTTTGAGGTCCGCAGCCAGTTCCTCGATACCGCCTTCTGGCGCGCCGACGTGGTGACCGACGCCAACGGCCAGGCCAGCGTGGAGATCACGTTGCCCGACAACCTGACCACCTGGCGGCTGGATGCCCGCGGCGTGACCGCCGACACGCTGGTGGGCCAGTCCACCGTGGACATCGTGGCCACCCGCGATCTGCTCATCCGGCCGGTCAGCCCGCGCGTCTTTGTGGTCGGCGATCAGACCCGCATCGGTGCGGTGGTGAACAACAACACCGGCGGCGAGATCCCGGCCGAGGTCAGCCTGGAGGCCGCCGGCCTGACCCTGCAAGACCCGGCAGTCCAGAGCGTGACCGTGCCGGCCCGCGGGCGGGTGCAGGTGAACTGGACGGTGACCGTGCAGGATGTGGAGGCGGTGGACGCCACCTTCAGCGTGAGCGGCGGCGGGCTAGCGGACGCCTCCAAACCGCCGCTGGGCCTGCCCCCGGACCGGTTGCTGCCGGTGTACCGCTATACCACGCCGGAGACGGTCGGGACTGCCGGACAACTGGAAAGCGCCGCGTCGGTGGTGGAGGGCATCAGCTTGCCGCGCCGCTTTGACGTGACCCAGGGCGAGTTGAGCATCGAGCTGAATCCCTCCCTGGCCGCCGGCCTGACCGAAGGCCTGACCTACCTGCGCAACAGCCCCTACGACTCCACCGAAGACACGGTCTCGCGCTTCCTGCCCAACGTGCTCACCCTGCGCGCGCTGGCCCAACTTGGCATCTCGGACCCGGCCCTGCGCGACACGCTGGCGCCGCTGGTGGACCGGGGCCTGCAGAAGCTGTACCACCAGCAGCACGCCGACGGCGGCTGGGGCTGGTACCCCAGCAGCCCCTCCGACCCGTACATCTCGGCCTACGTGGTGTTCGGGCTGGCCAGGGCGGAGCAGAGCGGCTTCCCCGTCAGCCGGGACGCGCTCCAGGCCGGCGGCAACTACCTGATCAGCACTTTGCGCGCCCCGGCGGAACTGGCCCAGACGTGGCAGATGAACCGCCAGATGTTCGTGTTGTACGCCCTGGCCGAGACCGGGCGCGGGGACCAGAGCCGCACGGTGGCGATGTACGACGTGCGCCAGCGGCTGGGCCGCGCCGCGCTGGGCTACCTGGCCCTCACCCTGGCCAGCCTTGACCCCAACGACGCCCGCATCCCGACCCTGCTCTCCGACCTGAACAACAGCGCCGTGCTCTCGGCCACCGGCGCCCACTGGGAGGAAGACAACCCCGACTGGTGGAACATGGGCACTGACATCCGCTCCACCGCGGTGGTGCTGGACGTGCTGGCCCGGCTGGACCCGGAGAACGCCCTGGCCCCCAACGTGGTGCGCTGGCTGATATCCTCGC
>CAYZNA010000263.1:5201-5745 GCA_964478665.1 uncultured Anaerolineales bacterium | reverse complement strand
CGGCGACCAATCGGGCATCTGCCTCCCCATAGGCGCCCACCTGATGGCGGCCGGCTGTGAGCAGGCCTGCCACCTCGTCTTTGACAATCAGCGGCGCCCCGATCCAACCGTGGATGGCCTGCATTTCTGGCACGGCTTCCGGCGTCCAGTCCGCAGCCAGTTGTGCGTCGTCTAACACCAGCGGCAGCCGGTCGCGCAGCACCTGCAGCAAGGCTGCGGCTGCGCGAACCGAAAACGTCTGGCCGGTCGCCGACGCGCCCTCCGTCAGGCCGCGCGCCGCTGCCACCCGAAGCAACTCGCCTTCCACCAACACCACGGCGGCGTTGTCATAACGCACCAGCCGGGCCAGTTGATCCAGCACCAGGGGCAGCACCTTGCCAGGATCCAGCGTGGCGTTGATAGTCCGGGCGATTTCCTGCAAAGTGGAGGCAAGCTGGCGGCGCTGCTGCTCGGAGGTATACAGCCGGGCGTTTTCCACCGCCACCCCGGCCTGATCGGCGATAGCGGTCACCAGCTCTAGCTCGGGCGCGCCAAAATAACCCGG
>CAYZNA010000263.1:0-5191 GCA_964478665.1 uncultured Anaerolineales bacterium | reverse complement strand
ACGCCCACCACCGGGTCGCGCGCCAGCAGCGGGACCGAGATGGCCGACCTGGGGCCGGGGGTATCGGCGTCGTCGGGGCGCTTCAACCAGCGTTCGTCTCGTTCGGTATCGGGGATGAGCGCGCCGCGCCGCTGGCGAATCACCCAGCCGGCCAGCCCGCGCTCCAGCGTGCTGGAAAGTTGCTGCGCGGTGTGCAGCACCAACCGGCCGTTGTACACCAGCGCCCCGTCCAGCACCTGGCCATCGGCATCCAGCGCCACAATGCTGGCGTTGGTCGCTCCCACCCTCTCGGTGGTAATTTGCAGAATGCGCTGGAGCAAAGAGGGCAACTCCAGCCGACTGCTAAGTTCGCGGCTGATCTGGTACAGCAGTTCCAGCGAACCTGGAACGCGCTGACGTGTGAGGGCTTCTGGCTCGGCAATCATGTTACACTCGCGGGGCGAGTATAACATAGGAGGGGAGGTGGACGCAAAATGAGCGGCGCTCCTCAGCTCCCATTCACCCGCTCCACCTCGTCGCGCGCAAACACCACCTCTTCCTTACCCATCAGCTTGTCCTGCACCTCTGCACAATCAAGTCCAGATGGGCGTCATGCGCCACATAATCCAGATCGTCGGCCGGCACGGTGAGCACCGGGCAGAGCGTAAAGCCGGCAATCCAGCCTTCGTACAGATCGTTCAGCCGCGCCAGATAGTCGGCCGAAATCTCCCGTTCGTATTCCCGTCCGCGCAAGGCAATCCGCCGCAGCAACGTGTCCACCGAGGCGCGCAGGTACAGCACCAGATCGGGCGCGGGCAGGTAAGCCAGCATGGCCTCGTACAGGTCGCGATACACGCGATAGTCGCGCTGCGAGAGCGTGCCCTGTAAGTACAGGTTGGCGGCAAAAATCTCGGCATCCTCGTAAATGCAGCGGTCCTGCACCACCGAGGCGGCGCGCCGCGCCAGCGCCTGCTGGTGGCGCACCTGCCGCGCCAGAAAGAAAACCTGCGAATGGAACGACCAGCGTTGCATGTCGCGGTAAAAGTCGGCCAGATACGGGTTTTCGCCGGCCGCCTCGTAGTACGGCGCCCAGCCCAGCTTTTCCGATAGCCGGCCCACCAGGGTGGATTTGCCCACCCCGATGTTGCCGGCCACGGCCACGAATTTCGGCATGCTGATCTGACTCCTGTGCGTGTGCCCGCTCCCGGGCCGATTCCCGCCGGGGGAGGCGGCCCCGGTCCCCCACCGGGTTCCCGCGTGGGGACCGGGGTCCCCGGCCCGGGCCGCGGCCCCGCCCCCGGGCGGGGCGTCGGCCTCAGAGCGGCAATTCCGGCTGGTACGGCCCGATCTTCAGCGCGGCGTTGATCCGGCCGCGAATAGCCGCCAGGTCGTCCGGGTTGGCCACGAAGTTCAGCCCGTCACACTCAAGAGTGAGCACCGGGCCGGCGTCGTGCCCGCCGCGACCAAAAAAGGACTCGTAGGCGTGGTTGAGTTCGTCAATGTAGGCCCGTTCCATCCGGCGCTCGTAGGGCCGATCGCGCAGCGCAATGCGCTGCATCAGCGTGTCGGTGCTGGCGCGCAGGTACACGATCAGATCGGGGCGGGCCAGTTTCTCGGCCAGGGCCTCGTGCACGCGGTAGTACATCTCCAGCTCGTCCCCGCGCAGGTTGACCCGCGCAAACAGGGAATCTTTGGCAAACGTGTAATCTGCCATCACGCTGCCGGCCTGCAACGCCTCAGCTACATCGCGGCGCTGCTGGTGGTAGCGCGAGAGCAGAAAGAAGATCTGGGTCTGAAAGGCGTAGCGCGCGCGGTCGGCGTAGAAGTCGGAGAGAAAGGGGTTTTCCTCGAAGACCTCAAGGCACAACTGAGCATCGAACGCGGGTTGCAGCAGGCGGGCCAGCGTGGTCTTGCCCACGCCGATCACGCCTTCGATGGCGAGGTACATAGTGCTGTTCGTGCTCGAAGCGGCGGTGGGCGGAGTTGCTCCACAGGCCGACAGTGGCGCAACACCAATGCCTATTGTGCCTATTGAAGAAGTAGGGCGGGGACGACCTGCTGCTCGCTATCGCTCACGCCGGGACTGCGGCCTGCTTCAGCAGACGTTTGATCTCAGGAGGCCGGAAGCCCAACTCGATCACGCTCTCCGGCACGCCTGCCGCGATCAGGTCGTGCGCTACGCCACGCTCCGTCCAGTCCTGCTCGACCCGGATCTTGCCGTCGCTCAAGCGAATGTGAAACAGGACACTGTAAATCCGGCGTGGAGGTTGCCAGCCGATTTCGATGAGTAAGTAGTGTCCTCCGGCGTCGTCGCATACCGCCAGCGTCTCAATTTGCTCCTCTCTGGGAATATATTCCAGGTACTCGCCGAGGATCCGCCGGATAATCGAACGGAATCTTTCTAACTGATCCATTGCGCTATCTCCTTCCTTACCAAATCCACAGCGACGATCCGGAGGGCCAATCTCTTGACGAGCACCTGGCCGGCGAATGTGGCGAATGCGCTCGCAAACACTTCCTCGCTCACTGCCAGGTACAACAGCCGATCGGGCTCAACCTCGGCAAGCATGGCCGAGTATACGCCGAATTGGCCTATCGCCTTTTCCAGATCTTCCATGACCGAGAGGCCGGCGAAACTCTTGATTTCAACGGCGATCTTGCGCCCCTCCTTTTCAGCGGCGATAGGACGTTCTGCGCCGAGGTCGGCGAAGGCCCGCATGTCACCCAGGCGAATGGACAAGGGGTCGTGCGTGATTGTCCAACCATCTCTGATGAGTGCGGTTTTCACTATGTCGTGAATGAGGTCTTTGACGGGCATGGTTTCGCTAATGCGGCCATCGCATAGTTCTCCAGATAAGTTCTTTCCGGGCCAGACCGACGCGGTCTTCAAGACCGCGCCGATCTATGTCGCCGAGCTGCGCTGCGGGTGAAAGCCCTCCACAATCTGGCGGGCGATTCTCTCGGTGGCCTCTGCAATGGTCATGCGCCTATTATACCCTCTCGGCCCGCCCACAACCGCAACCGTCCCCGCTATAATTCGTAATAGCGTTCAGCCGGCGAGAGCCGGCATGGAGACTCCGTGACCGACGAAACGATCTGGCTCTCGCGGGCAAGGGCGGGCGACGGGCCGGCCTTCTCCCGGCTGGTAGAAGTCTATCAGACGCCCATCTACAACCTGTGCTATCGCATGCTGGGCGAGGCCGGCGAGGCCGAGGACGCCGCGCAGGAGACCTTTCTGCGGGCCTACAGCCGGCTGAACCGCTACGATCCAGAGCGCAGCTTCAAGACCTGGCTGTTCAGCATTGCCTCGCACCATTGCATTGACCGGCTGCGCAAGCGGCGCTTCATCTTCCTCTCGGTGGACGAGCCTCTGCCGCCCCACCCCGCCCTGCAAGACAGCCAGCCCGGCCCGGAGCAGATGGCCCTGCGCCACGAGCGCAGCGCCTCCATCCAGCGGCTGCTGGCCCGCCTGTCGCCGGAGGACCGCGCCGTGGTGGTGATGCGCTACTGGTACGACCTGTCCTACGAAGAAATCTCCGCCAGCACCGGCAGCACGGTGAGCAGCGTAAAGAGCCGGCTGCACCGGGCGCGGCGCGCGCTGGGGCAGATGCTGGCCCCCGACCCCGCGCCCCTCCCGGCCCTGGCCCCGGAAAGAGGCTGACCATGACCCACCAACCGTATCGAGAATGGTTGATTGATGCCCGGACCGGGCTGATGACGCCGGAGCAGCGCGCCCGGCTGGAGGGGCACCTGGCCGCCTGCGCGGAGTGCCGCTCCGTGCGGCAGGGCGTGGCCCGGCTGGATCAGCTCTTCAGCCGCCCGCCCATGGTCCCGGCCCCGAGTGGTTTTGTGGCGCGCTTTGAGGGCCGGTTGGCTGCCCGCCAGTCGCGCTCGCGCTGGTTCTTCGGTGGGATGGCGCTCAGCTTCGGCGCAGCGGGCGCGCTGGCTGCCGCCGCGCTGGTGCTGGCGCCGCTGCTGGCGCAGGCGGGGCAGGCGGCAACGCGACCCGGCCTGACCGCCGGCGTGTTGAGCGGCGCCGCCTCCCTGACGCGGGTGAGCCTGGCGGTGACCGATGCGCTTTGCCTGGGGCTGTGGGTGCTGCTCAAAACCCTGAGCAGCCAGCCCATTATGGCGGCCTTTGCCCTGGGCGGGCTGGGAATTGTGATTATCTGGGCGCAGTTGCTCCGGCGCTTCGCGCCCCGGGAGGTGTTGTGACATGAAAAAGCTGCTGACCGGCCTGCTGCTGGCGGGCGTGATCTTGCTGGGACTCAGCCCCCGCCTGGCGTATGCCGCCGGCCTGGCGGATGGTCGGGTGGTGTTTGGCGGGTCTACCCTCGTCGGCAACGACGAGGTGGTGACCGGGGATATCGTGGTATTCGGCGGCAACGTCACCGTGGCGCAGGGCGGGCGCGTTGCGGGCAGCGTGGTGATCTTCGGCGGCAACGTCTCGGTTGCCGGGGCGGTGGACGGGGACCTGGTGGCCTTCGGCGGCAGCGGCAATCTGGCCGGCACGGCCCGCGTGCGGGGACAACTGGTCACGCTGGGGGCCGCCATCCACCGCGAGGCGGGCGCCCAGGTGGAGGGCGGCGAAAGCCGCGTGGGCAGCGGCCCGCCAGATTTCGTGATCGGCCCGCGCTGGCCAGGCCTGGTGTTCGTCGGAGCACCGCTGTCGCGCGCGGCCGGCGTGATCCTCAACGCCGCCGTGCTGGCTGCCCTGGCGCTGCTGGTGGTGATATTCTGGCCGGACCAGACCGCGCGCGTGGCCGAGACCGTGGCGCGCGCGCCGCTGCACAGCGGCGGAATGGGACTGCTGACCGGCGTGGCCGCGCCGGTGCTGCTGGTGTTGATGGCAATCACCATCTGCCTGATTCCCCTCAGCCTGTTGGGGTCGCTGCTGTTCGCCGCCACGCTGCTCTTTGGCTGGATCGCGCTGGGGCTGCTGGTGGGCAACCGCGTGGCAGTCGCCCTCAACTGGCAGAGCCTCAGCCCGGCGGCGGCGGGCACGCCCTCCAACAGTGAGTAGCAGGAGTGGGTGAGCAGGTGAACGGTCGTCACGGAGCGTCGGGGGCGTACATGGCTACCTTATTCTACACCCGCGCGTGATTGCTGCTGATTGGGGGTACAATACGGCCACGAGCGACCTGTGACAGACTCTACCCTAATGTCACTAACTTTCTGTTCCCGGCAGGCGGGTCGGAGTAGCCCCGGACTT
>CAYZNA010000262.1:0-5746 GCA_964478665.1 uncultured Anaerolineales bacterium | reverse complement strand
TCGCCGGGCCGCCGGCCGCGCTGTGGCGAACGGCCCTGCGCCGCCTCTTCCGCCGCCGCTCGGCCGTCGTGGGCATGGTCATCCTGAGCAGCCTGGTTTTTATCGCCCTCACCGCTGGCCTGATCGCCCCTTACGACCCATACTCGGTGCTGATCGGGGTCGAGCCGGTGAAGAAACGGCAGGCCCCCTGCATCCACCTGCTGGGCTGCCCGGCCGACCAGCCCCAGCATCTGATGGGCATTGATGGCAACGTGCGCGACCAGTTCAGCCGCGTCCTGTTCGGCGCGCGTCTCAGCCTGCTGGTCGGGTTTGCCTCGGTCACCTTCGCCATCGTCATAGGCACCACCCTGGGCGCCGTAGCCGGCTACCTCGGCGGCTGGGCAGACAACGCCATCATGCGCGTGATGGATGTGCTGCTGGCCTTCCCCGCCCTGCTGCTGGCCATCGCCATCGTCAGCGTGCTCGGCCCGGGCCTGATCAACGCCCTGATCGCCATTGGCATCGTCTCCATCCCTACCTACGCCCGCGTGGTGCGCGCCAGCGTGCTCTCTATCCGCGAGATGGAATTTGTGGAGGCCTCACGCGCCCTGGGCGCGCCCACCGCCCACCTGCTCTTCCGGCGCATCCTGCCCAATTCCCTCACCCCGCTCATCGTGCAGGGCACGCTTGGCATCGCCACTGCCATCCTTGATGCTGCCGCGCTTTCCTTCCTGGGTCTGGGCGCCCAACCCCCCATTCCGGAGTGGGGCTCCATGCTCGGCGCGGAGCGCAATCAGGTGTTCACCGCCCCGCACCTCGTGTTCTATCCCGGGCTGGCCATCATGCTCACCGTGCTCAGTTTCAACCTGCTGGGCGACGGCTTGCGCGACGCGCTCGACCCCCGCCTGCGCCAGTGAGCGCAGCACCCGACACTCATCCACGAGGGCAGAATGGAGGAGGCAAACTGGAGGCGTTTTGGGCGTCTGGCTGTTCTGATAGACGCAGCCAATCTCGAAAACTCGGCGCGACAGGCCGGGCGCAAGGTTCATTATCACAACCTTGCCCGATTCTTCCGCGAGCACGCCGACTTACGTTATCTCTGCTTCTATACTCCGGCTTTCGAGACGCCGGCGCACAATCAATTCCTGCGCTCACTTCAGCGGTTTGGTTATGGGGTGATTTCCAAACCAGTCAAAGTGATTGCCGCCTCCGGCCACGATGCCGGCATTCGCAAAGCGAACTTTGACGTTGAGATAGCAGTAGACTCAATGGCGTGGTTGAGCGAGTACGACACGCTGGCGCTGTTCTCAGGCGACAGTGACTTCCATTACCTGATCAAGCACCTGCAATCGTCAGGAAAGCAAGTGGTCGTGTGCTCAATGCGCTACCACGTTGCCAGGGAGTTGGTGGACAGCGCCGATCTCTATCTGGATGTGCGGAGTCTGGGGGAAGGGGTTCTGCGCCGGGTGGTTAAGCCATAAGCCCCGACAGAAGTCGGGGCCCGGCAGTTAAGCAGCGTGTGGAAGCATTACGCTTCTTTCCACTGCGGCCCTAGAATAGCACAATCCGGCTGCTCCCGTCAAGCCCCTCGCAACACTGTAGCATCCCGCTTCCAGCCGAGTGTGCCGGATGCGCTCCAATGCTATAATGTTCGGAAGCGTGCCTGCCGCGTAACTCAAACCTATTCTACTCAGGAGGAAAAAATGCTACGCAAGACCTACTTCCCGGTGGCCGTCCTCGTCGCGCTGAGCCTCGTGCTGGCCGCCTGCCAGGTTGCGGCCACACCAGCCCCCACCAGCGCCCCGGCCCCCACCACAGCACCCGAGCCGACCGCGACGCCGGCTCAGCCCAAAGTTGCCAGCATCAGCTTTGTGCAGGAACCCGATTCGCTCAACCCGTTGTACACTTCCATGTGGTTCTCCGGCATCACCCGCGACTTCTGGCTGCGGGGCATGTGGAGCTTCGACGACAGCAACCTGCCGGTGGTGGAACTGGCAAGTGAGGTGCCCTCGGAAGCCAACGGCGGCATCACCAACGGCGGCAAGACCATCACCTTCAAACTCAAACCGGATACGCAATGGTCAGACGGGGAACCGGTGACCTCCGCCGACTTCGTCTTCACCTATGATATGGTGATGGCGGACAAGAACACCGTGCAAACCCGCTATCCCTATGCCGACTACGTCGAATCAGTCACGGCGCCGGATGATCACACGGTGGTGGTCAACTTCACCGAACCCTTCGCCGCCTGGCTGACCAGCATCTTTAACTATGTGTTGCCCAAACACGTGTTGCAGCCGGTGTTCGACACGGACGGCACGCTGGACAACGCCGCCTGGAACCGGGCGCCGACCGTGGGCACCGGCCCCTTCGTTTTCAAGGAGTGGGAGTCCGGCAGCCACATCATCTTCACCCGCAACGATCACTGGCCGGTCCAGGCGAAGGTGGATCAGGTGTTCATCCGCATCGTGCCGGATGACGCCGCCCAACTGGCCGCCATCGAGAACGCCGATACCGACATCGGCGTGTTCCTCTCCTACGGCGACGTTCCCGGCCTGGAGGCCCTGGGCACGGTGGAAGTAGTGGCCGTCAAGTCCGGCTACGACGAGGGCTGGTTCCTCAACTTCGACCCCAACACCGCCCATCCCGCCATACTGGACCCGAACGTGCGCAAGGCCATTGCCATGGCCACCGACCGCGAGAAGATCACCACTGACCTGCTCAACGGCCTGACCGAGCCGGCAGCCACCTTCTGGGACAGCACCGCCCCCTACGGCGACCCGAGCCTGAAACCTTACCCCTACGACCCCGAGGGCGCCATGAAACTGCTGGACGAAGCCGGCTGGAAGGACAGCGACGGCGACGGCTTCCGCGACAAGGACGGCGTCAAGCTCAAACTGCGCTACATCACCAACACCCGCGATCTGCGCAAAGAAGTGCAGGCCGTAGTCAAGCAGATGTGGGAACAGGTGGGCATCGAGGCCGAGCTGATCAACTACTCCAGCGACGTGTACTGGAATTCCTACGGCGACAACGGGCCGCAGCCCACCGGCCAGTACGACATCGCCGAGTACTCCTCGGTCGGCTCCTTCCCGGATCCCGAAGCCTCCTCCAACTGGCTGTGCTCCGAGATGCCCGGAGCGGACAACCCCGAAGGCGGCAACTGGCAGTACTACTGCAACGCCGACCTCGACGCGCTGCTAAAGGCCCAGGCCACCACGGTAGACCCGGAGGCTCGCAAGCAGCTCTACTTCCAGATCGAGAAGATCATGTTCGATGACGTGGTCTGGATCGGCATGTGGAAAGACCCGGACCTGTGGTCGGTCAACCAGCGCCTGACCGGCGTGCGCCTGGCCGGCACCAATCCCTTCTGGAACGTCACCGACTGGGACATCGCGCCCTGACTCTGAACCAAAAGGGTGTGTTTCAAATGAGTTGGGGCAGCGTCCCGCAGGCTGAAATTGAGCCGATTATGGCCGTCAGCGGGCAGCCTGCGGGACGTTTTCAACTGAAATGAAACACACCCGAACCAAAAGACCCCAGGGGGCCGGGGGACCCCTGGGGTCTAAACATCATGGTCAACTACATCATCCGCCGGCTGGCCCAGGCCGTACCGCAACTGCTGTTCATCAGCCTGTTATTGTTCGTGCTCATGCAGGCCTTCGGCGATCCGCTGGCTACCCTCGGTGCGCGCACCCCACCGCGGTCGGAAGACAAGGCCCGCCTGCGCCGCCAACTCGGGCTGGACAAGTCGATCGTTGTGCAATACGCCGTCTGGCTGGTGGGCAACGATTGGATGCAAATTGACCTCGACGGCGACGGCGTGGGCGATACCCCCGGCACGCGCCAGGGCGTGCTGCGCGGCGATTGGGGCAAATCACTGGTCACCCGCACCCCGGTGCTGGAGGTGATCGGCGACCGGCTGCCCAACACCCTGCTGCTCATGCTCACCTCCGAGGCCATCATCATCCTGTTTTCCGTGCTCATCGGCGTGTACTCCGCCGTGCGGCAATATTCGGTCTTCGATTACCTGGTCACAGCCGGCTCGTTTGTCGGCTTCTCCATGCCGGTCTTCTGGCTGGCGCTGGGCTTGATCTACCTGTTTGCCGTCAACTTCAAGCGCTGGGGGCTGCCCTACCTGCCCACCGTGGGCATGTTTGACCCCTCGGTGGGCAAGACCCCGGCCCAGATCGCCCTGCACCTGATCCTCCCGGTGGCCACCATCTCCATCATCAGCATCGCCGGCTACAGCCGTTACATGCGCTCCAGCATGCTGGAGGTGATGCATGCCGACTACATCCGCACCGCGCGCGCCAAAGGCCTGCGCGAAACCCTGGTAGTGCTGCGTCACGCCCTGCGCAACGCCGCCCTGCCGCTGGTCACCATTGTGGGGCTGGACCTGCCCTTTTTGCTGGCCGGCGCCGTGGTGACAGAAACCATCTTCGCCTGGCCGGGCATGGGGCGGCTGTTCATTGACCACACCTACCGCTCCGACTTCCCGGTGCTGATGGGCATACTCATGTTGATCTCCATCGCAGTGGTCCTCTTTCAGCTCATCACCGACATCACCTATTCTTTCCTCGACCCGCGCATTCGCTACGATTAGAGCCGGCCGGTGGCAAGCACTGCTCCCGCACCCTCCGCTGCCATTGTGGACCTGCCCAACGAAGTGCAGGCCTTCGGCGAGCCGCTCAGCCTGAGCCAACTGACGTGGCGCCGCTTTCGCCGGCACCGCATGGCCCTGTTCGGCAGCGGGCTGCTGCTGCTGCTGGTGCTGTGGATTGGTTTTGGCTCGTTGATCTTTTCGCGCGGCCTGTGCTCCGGCACCGGCAAGTACGTGCGCGGCGAGGCCTACGCCAACTGCAACGATACCGCCAAGAAGCTGCAAGCCCCCTCCCGCGAGCACCCCTTTGGCACCGACACCATTGGCCGCGACATTCTGACCCGTACCATCTACGGCGGGCAGATTTCCTTCCTCGTCGGTGTGACCTCCGCCCTGTTGGAAGTGCTGATCGGCGTGACCGTGGGCGCGCTGGCCGGCTCCTATGGCGGCCGGGTGGACAGCATTCTCATGCGTTTCACCGAGGCCATGCGCAACACCCCCAGCCTGTGCTTGCTGATCGTGATGGCCAAGTTCTTCGGCGACAGCATCCCCACCGTCAGCCTGGGCGGGCGGGCGTTCAGCGGCAGCGTGATCGTCATCATCGTGATTATTGGCCTGACAAGCTGGATGTATCTGGCCCGCATCGTGCGCGCCAGCTTCCTCTCGCTCAAAGAGCAGGATTTCGTCTCCGCCGCGCGCGCCATCGGTGTGGGCAACGCCGGGCTGATCGTGCGCCACATGCTGCCCAACACCATCGCCCCCATCATGGTCTCCGCCACCCTGGGGGTGGCCAGCGGCATCCTGAGCGAGTCCTACGTCAGCTTCCTGGGGCTGGGCATCCGGCCGCCCACTGCCTCGTGGGGCAACATGCTGGAAAGCGCCTACCGCTACATCGAATCCGCGCCGTGGATGTGGATCTTCCCCGGCCTGATGATTCTGCTCACCGTGCTGGGGGTGAACTTTGTGGGCGACGGCCTGCGAGACGCCCTCGACCCGCACAGCACCCACTGAACTGGCGCCGCAGCCCCCATGGGCCAGCCCCTGCCCCACCGCTCCCGCCCTGACCGGGGAAGGCTGCTTCCCCTGCTTCTGGCCCTGGTCCCGGCACTGGCCGGCTGCGCCGGGCCGGGGAGCGTTTCCCCCGCCCCGGCCCCCCCCCCCCTG
>CAYZNA010000261.1:0-5758 GCA_964478665.1 uncultured Anaerolineales bacterium | reverse complement strand
TGCCATGTCGCTTGTCGCCTGTCGCTTATGGCGGATGGCCTGTCGCTTATGGCGGATGGCCTATCGCTTATGGCGGATGGCGTATCGCTTATGGCGTATGGCCTATCGCGGATTGGCAAATTGCTGACTGCAAGCGGCGATCCGCCATAGGCCATCCGCCATAAGCCATCCGCCATAAGCCATCCGCCATAGGCCATCCGCCATAAGCCATCCGCCATAAGCCATCCGCTATATGCCAGCTACGCCTGCCAGCTTGCCATGAAGCCGGTGAGAGCTTCTTTCAGCCGGGCATCGTTCTCATCGGTGATCTTCTTCTGCTCGGCGATGCCGGTCAGAATCTCCGGATAGGAGGTTTCGATGAAGCGCACCAGGGCGCTCTCCCAACCCACCATGCGGTCAAGGGCCACTTTGTCGGCGTAGCCGTTGGTGCCGGCGTACAGCACCACCACTATGCGCTCCATCGGCGCCGGCTGATACTGCCCCTGCTTGAGGATCTCTTGCAGGCGATAGCCCCGGTCGAGTTGCGCCTGGGTGGACTTATCCAGATCGGAGCCGAACTGAGCGAAGGCGGCCAACTCGCGGAAGGAGGCCATGTCCAGCCGCAGCTTGCCGGCCACCTGGCGGATGGCGCGCGGCTGGGCCGCGCCGCCCACGCGCGAGACAGAGATGCCCACGTTGATGGCCGGGCGGATGCCGGCGTAGAACAGATTGCTCTCCAGATAGATCTGGCCGTCGGTGATCGAAATCACATTGGTAGGGATGTAGGCTGCCACGTCGCCAAGCAAGGTCTCGATGATGGGCAGCGCGGTCAACGAGCCGCCGCTGCCGGCCACCCCGGCCACCCGATGGGCGTCCCCATCTGCCATCTCCTTGAGGGCCTGCTGGGCGTGCGCCAGCGAAACCGGGCCGGTGTACACCTTGCCGTTGACCGCATCGGCCACAGAAGCCGGGCCTGGGTGGCCTTTGGGGACAATCACATACTCTCGCGCGAGCTGCGCGGCGCGCTCCAGCAACCGTGAGTGCAGGTAGAACACGTCGCCGGGGTAGGCCTCGCGGCCTGGCGGGCGGCGCAACAGGAGGGATACCTGGCGGTAGGCCCAGGCGTGTTTGGAGAGGTCATCGTACACAATCAGCGCGTGGCCGCCGTTCTCCATAATCTCCTCGCCCATGGCGCAGCCGGCGTAGGGGGCAATGTATTGCAGCGCCGCCGGCTCGTCGGCGGCCGACTCGACCACAATGGTGTGCTCCATCGCGCCGTGCTGCTCGAGCAGCCCAACCAGCCGGGCCACACCGGCCTTCTTCTGGCCGATGGCGATGTAGATGCAGATTACACCCTTGCCCTTCTGGTTAATGATGGTATCCACCGCCAGGGCGGTCTTGCCGGTTTGCCGGTCGCCAATAATCAACTCACGCTGGCCGCGGCCGATGGGGGTCATGCTGTCAATGGCTTTGATGCCGGTTTCCAGCGGGGTATCCACGTCCTGACGAGCAATCACGCCCGGCGCGATGCGCTCAATGGGGCGGATCTTGTTGGTGATCACCGGACCTTTGCCGTCCAGCGGCTGGCCCAGCGGGTTGACCACCCGGCCAACCAGGGCCTCGCCCACCGGCACCGAGGCAATGCGTCCGGTACCCTGCACCAGCATGCCTTCTTCGATGCCGGCGTACTCGCCCATGATGATGATGCCCACGGACTCGCGCTCAAGATTGAAGGCGATGCCCATCACCCCGTTGGCAAAGCGCACCAGCTCCTGCGCCCGCACATCCGAAAGGCCGGTGGCGCGGGCGATGCCGTCGCCGGCCTCGCTGACGGTGCCCACCGCACGCACTTCCAGTTGCGGTCTGAAGGATTCGATCTGGCCCTGCAACTGCCGGGCGATGTCCATTACATAATCCGACATTACTCCTCCGTTCCTTCTTTTCGACAACCTTCTTGCGCTCGTCGGCCGGCAGCAGGTGCGGCGGCTTGCTGCCAATCACGCCAACCACGTCGCCCTTATGGGTCTTCACAATCACCCGCTGGCCCAGCAGCACTTGATCGAACCAACCGCCCAACGGCAAGAACTTGAGAAATCCCCCGTCGGTGATATGCTTGACCATGAACCCGATCTCGTCCATGTGGCCGGCCAGCATCACCCGCGGGCCGGCGCTGTCGCCTTCCAACCGGCAGACCAGGCTGCCAATTCTGTCCTGAGTGACTTCGCCCAGCGGGGCCAGGGGTTTCTTCACCACCTCGCGGACCTCGGCCTCGTAGCCGGGAACGCCGTGGGCTTCGGTCAGTTCCTTGAGCAGCTCCGCAATAGGATCCATAATCACCTTTGGTTGCTGGTCGTCCGGGCAGGGGGCGCGGACAGTTTACCCGAAAGGGGTCCTTTTGTCCAGCCGATCACACACGGCCTCCTTCGTTGCGCCGCCGGACTTGCCGCCCGAACTGGCGGCGGAACTGGAAGCAATGCGTTTCTTGAGTGACGAAGCCCTCTGGGCAGCGGCGCAGCCGTCCCTTGCGCCTGCGCAACGACAGCGACTGGAGCAGCTCAACCACATTGGCGGCGAGCGCCCGTTCACAGAAGCTGAAGCCGCCGAGCAGGCTGCGCTACTGGAGGCTTACGACCGCTCGGTCTTGCGCCGGGCGCAGGCGCTGGCAGTGCTGGCCCAGCGTGGGCACCCTATTTCTCCCGAGGTTCCCGCTTTGAAAGTCAGCCATGACAGCTCCCCGGATTTCGGCGCTGCTGCGTGAGCAAGTCCGCCGGCGGGCCGGGGACCGTTGTGAGTATTGCCAGACGCTGGAATGGCTGAGCGGTCTGGCCTGCGAAACTGATCACATCCTGCCTCGCGCACACGGCGGAACCACCACGCTCGACAACCTGTGTCTCGCCTGCCCCTCGTGCAACGGACACAAGCAGGCCAGAACGCACGGCCTGGACCCGTTGACCGGTGAGGCTGTGCGCCTGTTTCATCCCCGGACTCAAGCCTGGCGCGATCATTTCGATTGGAGCGAGGGCGGTCTATTCATCGTCGGCCGCACCGCCTGCGGTCGCGCCACCGTGGAGGCGCTGCGCCTGAATCACGACCGGCTGGTTCGTGCCCGGCAGATCTGGGTCTTCGCCGGGCTGTGGCCGCCGCTGGAGTGAGAATACTCACTGCCCGCAAAGCCACTCGGGCAGCGCGCAGGAAGTACTTCCCCGCCACACCCGTTTTTTGGATTCTCTTGTCCCCCGGCCGGGTGGAATTAGCAGCGCGCGAAGTGCTCGGCCTCGATCGCTCGCCAATCCAGCCCTTGCGGCAAGCGCATGAAGGCGGAGAGGGTGGGGTGCACCGCGCGGATAATCTCCGCCATGCGGGCAGCGACCCGGCGCACCGAGAAGTGGGCGTTGGGGGCGGCGCGCAGCTCGCAGAAGTGGAAGGCCTCGCGCAGGTTGAGGGTCATCAGCAGGCGCCGGTTGTAGCCGTTGGGGACCAGGTAGGCGGCGCTCTCCGGGTCGTGGGCGGCCAGCGCGGCCCACGCCTCCCCGGCGTGGGCCATGGCCTCCTCGTAGCGGGGGCGGAAGCCGGCCGCCTCGATCAGCCGGGGGACGGCGTAGCCCAGATCGGCGGTCAGGCGCTGCGGGGTCTGGGTCATCATGCGGTGGCGCTTGACCTCGAAGTACGCGCCCTGATCCATCAACGCCTCAAACGTATATGTCACGTGCTCCAGCTCGCGCAGCGGAGCATCGAAGCGGTCCAGTCGCGACAGGCACTCGGCGGCCAGCTCGCGGCGCTCCTCGGGGGAGGCAGTCCGCACCCGGGCCAGCGCGGTCTCAAAGTCGCAACCGGCAAAGCGGTACAGCGCAGCGGCCAGCGCGCGCTCCTCGGCGGCGGGGTCGTAGTGGATGAGGGTCAGCGGGCCGTCCCCCTCCCCCGGAATCGGGGGAGGGCCGGGGTGGGGGATCCCCTCCCCCGGAATCGGGGGACCGAGGGGGCGCGCAAGGGCGGCCAGCGCGGCCCCGGTTTCCGCCATGTATGGGTTGTGCTCGGCATACTTGAGCAAGGTGGGGACTTCGGCGCGGGCTACCTCTTTCACCGCCTGCCCGATCTCGCGCACCTCCGCCAGCGGGTGGGAGAGCATTTTGCGGATGGCGTGCTCCAGCGTGCGGGCGTTGGCGGTCATGCCCACGTTGGCCAGGGCGGCCGCCGGCAGCAGAAAGCGGCAGGCGTCCACGTACTTCGAGCGGATGCGCCCGTCCCGGCGGGCTTCGGACTCGCCCTCGTGGCGCGGGTACTGCCCCTGCACCACCGCCCTGACCGGTGCCAGCGAGTCGTGATAGGCGCGGAAGAGCAGTTCGCAGGTTTCACGGTACAAGGCCTCGTGCGGCCCGGCCAGCCCCCGTTTGTTGCCCTCGGGGGCAGGCACTTCCGGCGGCAGGTAGAAGCTATCGGGCGCCCACTGCTGGTAGCGGGTGGATTTTTCGGTATAGGAGGCCAGCCGGTTGGACTCGAGGCACTCAATCGCCAGCCGCGAGACGTTCTCCAGGGCGATGTGCAGCACGGCGTGCTCCGCAACGGAATTCCCCGACCAAACCGGGCGACCACTGCGTCTCACGTACAGGATGTGATTGCAAGACATCTCGGCGCAATACACTATCCCCGCATAAGACTCCCATCCGTCTTGTTTGCGATGGCTCACCTTATTCACTTCCGGCTTCAGGCGTGTCCGATTAAAATGCACTATGTATGTGGGTGTAAGCTTCTTGCGCTCAATACGATCTTCCTCATGTTTTGTGGCGTAGGCCACCCACCCTAATTTTAATGCCAACTCGTAAATTTGATCTTTGAGCGGCTCGCTCGTAGTGTTGTACAAGGCATGATTGTGTTTATCCACCGACCCATCAGAGTGCAAAAGCCCATCCATTAGGCTGGATAACAGCATCGGCCCATAGCTGAGAATCTCGCGAGGGATAATTTTACGGCGTTGACCGTCATAACAGCGTCCCAGGAAATCGGCTAATCCAGAACCGATCACATAATACTTATCGCCATCGCCATGTTGCCGTACTTCAAATTCGCACTCCGCCACTGTCTGTTGCAGAAAGGCAATTTCACGTTCTTTGCGGAGGTGAAAAAAAACTGCGTTGTGGTAGCGAGGATCATGGTGTCCGTCCCCAATAAAGAAACCTGTTAGTTGCATTAGAGCACATGCAGCCACTTCATGCTGGCCCATCATTATCCGCGCTGGTTCGGGTCCTTTCCAGCGAGCTGATAATTGATAGACACAGGGAATGCCCTCTAATTCATGGGCGGCAATTAGCCGATAAATCTTTTTCTTCCGCCCCAGCTGAGTGCGAGTGGTGCATACCCACATCTTGTGGTTTGGCGTCACAAATAGGTCTACCGCTTTAGCAGCCACCCGATACATGGGTCCATGGTAAGGCTCGGCGATAATTCGTAGAGGTGAATTATATTCTATAAGCCCCGTTGCTGGATTTAGTGTCGCTAGACGGAAGCTGGCTTCCCCCTTATTCCAGTCTTGGGCAATCTGCGACCAGTTACGCCATCCCTGATCTGTTAAGACGTCGGTCTGATCGTCGTAGCAGGCGTGACCGTAGCCCACCACCCATTTCTCGTGAAATTCGGCCGACTTCTCCTCGGTGAGCTGCTGCGCGATCTCGGCGAAGGACTCCGGGCTGCGGGAGGTCTTCGCAAAGGCCACCGCGATGGTTTCCGGGCTGAGTTGCCGGGGGCTGAGCAGGTAGATGGAGCGGGTGTAGGGGGGCATGGGAGT
>CAYZNA010000260.1:4447-5759 GCA_964478665.1 uncultured Anaerolineales bacterium | reverse complement strand
GCGTCCGGGGCAGGTGTGCGTCCGGGGCAGGTGTGCGTCCGGGGCAGGTGTGCGTGCGGTGCAAGTGTTGGAGATGGGGGAGTGGGGACTGGAGAGTGGGGAGCGGGGAGCGGGGAGTGGGGAGTGAGGAGTGGAGGCCGGCGGCCGATAGCGGCCTGGGACAACCCGGAACCAGTCGTAGCCGCGGCGCTCGACGGTTACGCCGAAGTCGGCCATCACCGCGAGAGTCATGTCCACGTACGGGCGGGAGTTGAGTGCGCCAGTGACAGTCAGCTCCACCGGGGAGCGGGCACACGGGGCAGCTATCAGCAGCGAGGAGAGGAACTGGCTGCTGGTCTCCCCGGCCACGCGCGCGGAACCGCCGGTCAGGCCGGAGGCAGAGAGGCGGAGGGGGAGGGAGGGGGAATGGAGATTGGACGCTTCGCGTGGAGATTGGAGATTGGAGAGTGGAGAGTGGAGAGTGGTCGGGTCGGGGGAGATGGCGGTGATGCGGGCGCCGAGGGCGGTGAGGGCGGAGATGAGGTCGCCGATGGGGCGCTGCCGCATGCGCGGGCTGCCGTCGAGGGTGTATTCGCCGCTGCCGAGCGCGACGAAGGCGGTGAGGAAGCGGGCAGCGGTGCCGGCGTTGCCCACGAACAGATCGGCGCGGGAGGCGGGGATGCGGCCGGCGAGGCCGTGGATGGTGATGGAGTTAGAGTCAGGGTTAGAGTTAGAGTTAGAGTTAGAGTTAGAGTTAGAGTTAGAGTTGGAGTTGGAGAGGGAGTTCGTCTCTACGCGGAAGCCGAGGCGGCGGAGGGATTCGAGGAAGACGAGGGTGTCATCGGCAAAGAGAGGGTGGGTGAGGGTGGTGGTCCCTTCGGCGAGAGCGGCGACGGCGAGGGCGCGGTTGGTCAGGCTTTTGGAGCCGGGAACGCGGACGGTGAGGGGGGGAGGGGGGGGCATGGGGGGTGGGGATTGGGGATTGGGGATTGGGGATTGGGGATTAGAGATTAGAGATTAGAGATTGAGGCGGAGGGTGCGGGCGCGGGTGAGGAGGGCGCGCAGGGCGGGTTCGTCTTCGCGGAGCAGACAGTCTTTGAGGGCGGCGAGGGCGGTCTGAAATTGATCTATGGCAGCGAGGATCGGGTCGCGGTTGGTGAGCAGGATGTCGGTCAGCAGGTCGAGGTTGGAGGCAGCGAGGCGGGTGGAATCGCGGAAGCCGGGGCCGGCCAGATGTAGGGCGGGCATCCCCATGCCCGCCTCTGCATCGGCAACGCCCCGCAGGGCGGGCATCCGCAGGGCGGGCATCCCTGTGCCCGCCTCTGCATCGGCA
>CAYZNA010000260.1:0-4347 GCA_964478665.1 uncultured Anaerolineales bacterium | reverse complement strand
CCGCAGGGCGGGCATCCGCAGGGCGGGCATCCCTGTGCCCGCCTCTGCATCGGCAGCGAGCAGGAGGGCGGCGGCAATGACATGCGGCAAGTGGCTGACGGCGGCCAGCAACCGGTCGTGGGTCGCGGGGTCGAGGATCACCGGGCGGGCGCCGAGAGCGAGGACGAGGGCGCGGGCAAAGGCGAGGGCCTCCGGAGTGGTTCGGGGCAGGGGCGTGAGCACAAATGGCGCGTCGCGGAAGAGGTCGGGGTCGGCATGGGCGAAGCCGGAGGTTTCTTTGCCGCAGAAGGGGTGCCCGCCGACGGGTTGCACGGCCGCGGGGAGCGAATCGAGCGCGGCGACGATCCGGGTCTTGGTGCTGCACAGGTCCAGCACCACGGTCCAGGGCCGGAGAACCCGGCTCAGGGCGGGGATCAGCTTCAGGGTCACGCGAATGGGGGTCGCCAGGATCAGGGCCTCCCCGCTGAAGACGGAGAGATCGGTGGGGACCAGGCCGGCGGTCCGGCGAGCGGATTC
This sequence comes from uncultured Anaerolineales bacterium, assembly GCA_964478665.1. Lineage (GTDB taxonomy): Bacteria > Chloroflexota > Anaerolineae > Anaerolineales > CAYZNA01 > CAYZNA01. The sequence continues at coordinate 3,831 of CAYZNA010000260.1, read as the reverse complement.
CAGAGCGGTTTCGTCTGTATCCATTACCTGAACGCCGGCGACGTGATCGCGCAGGGCCAGGGCCAACGAGCCACCCATCAGCCCGAGGCCGAGCACGCCGAGGCGGGTACGCGCCAGTCGCGCAAAGTCAGGCTCTAGCATCGGCCCACCGCCTGCGCGACGGCACGCACTTCGCGCACCAGTTGGGCGAACTTCTCCGGCTTGAGGCTCTGCCCGCCGTCGGAGAGCGCCTCGGCCGGGTTGGGATGGACCTCCACAATCAGGCCGTCGGCCCCGGCGGCGATGGCGGCGCGGGCGACTGCGTTCACGTATTCCCATTTGCCTGTGCCGTGGCTGGGGTCGAGGATGACCGGCAGGTGCGTTATCTGCTTGAGCACCGGGATGGCGTTGATGTCGGTGGTGTTGCGGGTGTATTTCTCAAAGGTGCGGATGCCGCGCTCGCACAGGATCACCCGCTCGTTGCCCTGGGCCAGGATGTATTCGGCGGACATGAGCAGTTCTTCGATGGTGGCCATCAGGCCGCGCTTGAGCAAGATGGGGTGGCCCGAGCAGCCCACCGCGTTGAGCAGATTGTAGTTTTGCATGTTACGGGCGCCGATCTGCAACACGTCGGCGTAGCGGCAGACCAGCGGGACCTGCTCGACCGCCATCACTTCGGTGACCACCGGCAAGCCGGTCATCTGGCGGGCCTCGGCCAGCAACTCCAGCCCAGGCTCGCCCATCCCCTGAAAGCTGTACGGGGAGGAGCGTGGCTTGAAGGCGCCCCCGCGCAGGACGGTGGCTCCGGCCTCTTTGACCGCCATGGCCGTCTCCAGAATCTGCGCCCGGCTTTCCACCGAGCACGGCCCGGCCATGATGGTGATTTTCGGGTCGCCGACCTTGACGCCGTCAAGCGGCACGCGGGTATCCATAGGGTGCATGTCACGCGAGGCCAGCTTGAACGGTCGCAGGACCGGTATCACCCGTTCCACACCCTCCAGCGCCTCAAAGGCGCGGCGGTCAATGGGGCGGTCGTCGCCGATCACACCGATGATGGTGCGCTCCTCGCCCTGGCTCAGGTGGGCACGCAGCCCGGCGGCTTCGACCCGCCCGACGACCCGGGCAATGTCCTGTGCGGTTACGCCGTGTTTGAGAATGATGACCATGGAGGCTCCGGGAGGAAGGGAGGAAGGAGGAAGGAGGAAGAAGGAAGGAGGAAGGAGGAAGAAGGGAGGAGGAAGGAGGAAGAAGGAAGAAGGAAGAAGGGAGGAGGGGGGGGGGAGGAGGGGGGGTGAGGAGGTGGGGGGGGCAGGGGGGCGGGGGGTAGTGGGGATTCAGGTGAGGTCGGGGCGGAGGGCGGCGGCGGCGCGGAGGTAGCGGTGGCGCATTGCGGACTGGGGCAGCGCGCTTTCGCAGTGGATGAGCACACGCAGGCAGCGGGGCAGGCCTGCGGGGATGGACATCTCTTGCACGCACATCAGACCGGCGCGGGTCCAGCCCAGCTCGCGGGCGGCGGGGGCGGGATGGGCGGCGGTGAGGTCGGGCGTGGCGGTGAATATAGCAGAGATGACGTGCTCGGGCGCGAGGTCGTTGGCTGCGATCAGGGCCTCCAGCAGCTCGCGCGCGGCCTCGAGGATGGCCGCGCGGGTGTCGGCTTCTACGGTGATGGCGCCGCGCAAGGCGCGAGTGGGCATTGGTGCCTCCGCTTCCCCCTGCCCCTTCCGGCGCATGGGGGTCAGGGTGAGAGAAATGAAAAAGCGCGGGGCCGTTGGCGGCTCCGCGCTTGTGTCAGTGAATGAGTGGCTACTGGCTACGCAGGGCGAGGCAACGGCTGCCGGTTGTCCGGGCCAAAATAGTAGTAGCCAAAAAAGAAACCGCTGCCGGGGCGCTGCGTTGTCATCCTGGGGCAGACTCTAGCACAGAAGAGGGGAAAGAGTCAAGTGCGAGTTTTCGCCGATGTTGGAGAAACAGACAGGCTTCGGAAAACCTTTGGTATAATACTCCCCGCTCCAACCCATGCAATCCCCGTCATCGCAACTCAAGGATACCAGGTGAACCCCGGCCGGACACAAGCCACCACTTACTGGGAGGAGGCGTTTCAGATTACCAGCGCCGACCTCGAGCATCTTTACAACCTGCTGATCGAGGATGAGACCCCGCTCACCAGCGGCGAACTGGCGCGGGCGCTGGTCGAACGGCGCATCAAGGCGGAAACCGAGCGACAGAAGCGCGAGCAGGCGCGCGACGCCCGACCCTACCGGCCTGCCGAAGCGTATGAGAGCGGCGAGCGGCTGGTCTTTCCCGCGCTGCAATATATGACCGGCACGGTAGCCGCTGTCCGCCCCGGCGACAACCCTGAATACGGCGACTTCACAGTGCTGCAAGTAGCCTTCGCCGACGGGCGCTTCCGCGAGTTTGCCTCCGGACTGGCCAGACACGCCTTGAACAACGTCCCCGAACCGGTGGGCGAGGGTGTTGCCGAGCAAACACCCGACGAAGTGCTGGCGCAATACGGCGACAGGATCACAGCGTTGCTCAACGCCCGGCTTGCCCAGGCTCGCGATCTGGTGCGCATCGCCGGTCGCTGGTTCCCGCGCGCGCTGCTGCTGGAGATCAGCGCTGGCAATCGGAATCTGGCCGAGGCCGTGTTGGATGTTTCTGGCGGTGGGCCATTGCCCGCCAGTGCACTGCGCCCGCATCTGCAGTTGCCCGACAACGTCAACCCCCGGCTGCTCGATTTCTCGCTCAACTACGCGCTACAAGAAGACCAACGCTTCGACGAAGTAGGCCCGGCAGGCGAGATACTGTGGTACCTGCGCCGGCTGGAGCCGCCGGAGGTGTTGTATCCGCCGCCGCGCCTGGGCTACAACCCCGAGCCGTATGATCGCGGGATATTGTCCCCGGAATTGTTGAAGCTGGAAATGGCGCTTGACGACGAATACGCCGAGTCCACCCTGCCCGCCGGGGCGGTGGATGAAGTGCTGGTCACGCTCACCTTTCCGCATCTGCGGGTAGGCACCTTGCCGCTCTCTCCCCGGCTGGCTGCGCTCTTCCCCACGGCCTATGAGGCCCCGCGCATCCGTTTCATTCTGGTAGATGCTCACACCGGGGCCCAGTTCCCGGGTTGGGTGGAGCGCGAGCAGCGCTACGTGTTCGGGCTGGATGAATGGTACAAACAGAACAACATGGTGGTGGGCGGTTACGTAACAGTGCGACGGGGCAAGCAGTCCGGGCAGGTGGAAGTGCGCGCCCACACCCGACGCCCGACCAGTGAGTGGGTACGCACCGCGGCCCCGGCAGACGGGCGCCGGCTCACTTTCTCGATGACCCGCCAGCCCATTGCGGTAGAGTATGACGAGCAAATGAGCCTGATTGTCGGCGACTATGCCCAGATTGACGATCTGTGGCTGCGGACCCGCGAGCGCAATGTCCCCTTGCCGAGCGTGGTGGCCGGCGTGTTCCGTGAGCTGGCACGGCTCAACCCGCAGAGCGCCGTGCATGCCCGCTCGCTGTACAGCGCCGTTAATGTGGTGCGACGCACACCGCCAGGGCCGATCTTTGCGGAATTGCTCAGCCGGCCGTACTTCGCCTACGTCGGCGATTTGTACTGGCGATTTGACGAATCTCGCTGGAGCGCCTGACTGCCGTGTCCTCTGCCCCTTCTATCACCCGCCTGGTCAAGCCGACCGTCCGCACGCCGCTGCACATTGATTACGAATGGTGGGGGCGCAACGACCGCGAATTGCGCGTCTACCTGCGCAGCCACCTGTGCCCGGAGCACAAGCAGGTCTTTGCCGATCTGGGCTTTGATGCTCGCATTGACTGGGTGGATCCGGAGACTGCCGAAGTCAA
>CAYZNA010000259.1:4967-5780 GCA_964478665.1 uncultured Anaerolineales bacterium | reverse complement strand
CATTCGCGCACTGCACCTTCGCCACGTCATCCTGATATTTCAGGATTACCCCCAGCGTCTCGTCCACCACACCCGGATCGAGGGCCTGGGCATCCAGCGCCACGAGTGCCGCGGTCCAATCGAGAGTCTCGGCCACGCCGGGGACTTTGTACAGGTCGGCCCGGCGCAGCTCCTGGATGAAGCCGGTCACCTGCCGTGCCAGTTGGGCCGGGGCGTGGGGGATCTTTGCCTGCACGATCTCCAGCTCTTTGTCGAAGGTGGGATAATCAATCCAGTAGTACAGGCAGCGGCGCTTGAGCGCGTCGTGCACCTCCCGCGTGCGGTTGGAGGTCAGCACGGCCACCGGTGGGCGCCTGGCCTTGATGGTGCCGATCTCCGGGATGGTGATCTGAAAGTCGGAGAGTATCTCCAGCAGGAAGGCCTCGAACTCCTCGTCGCTGCGGTCCACTTCGTCAATCAGCAGCACCGGGGGATTGTGTGCGTGGGGGCGACCCGCCGGGTCGCCCGTACCTTCGATGGCCTGCAGCAGGGGGCGGCGCAGCAGAAACTCCGGGCCGAACAGTTCGGCTTCGGTGGGGCGTTCGCCGCGCGCCTCCATCAAGCGGATGTGCATCATCTGGCGGGTATAGTTCCACTCGTACACCGCGTGGTGCACGTCCAGCCCCTCGTAACATTGCAGCCGAATCAGGTCGGTGTTGAGCAGCGCGGCGATCACTTTGGCCACTTCGGTCTTGCCCACGCCGGCCTCGCCTTCGAGGAAGAGCGGCCGACCGAGCTTGAGGGCCAGGTAGATGGCGGTCGCCAGCCCGCGGT
>CAYZNA010000259.1:0-4957 GCA_964478665.1 uncultured Anaerolineales bacterium | reverse complement strand
CGCGGTCGGCGATGTAGAGCCGTTCGCGGAGGGCGGATTGCAGGTCGTCAATGGAGGTGATGGTATTTGACATCTGGCCGATCAGGTGTACAATTGAACAAATTATCCTGCCCACCGAAAAGTCGCCTGTGGCGACCTGCCTGAGCAAGCCTCAGGCTAGGTGGGCAGGTTGCTTTAAGGGCGATACTCCCAGAGCACCGTCTTCGGCTGGATGATGGTCAGAAAACGCCGGTCGTTTTCTGCCAGCCAGCGATAGATGGCCCCGCCAACCATATCTGTTGCCTGCAGGCCATCGTGTGCCGACGAGCGTTTGAACCCGACTCGTCGGATCAGGCTGTGCCGCGACTCGGGCCAGAGTTTCCGCATCCGCCGGCGAACGGCGCGGGCTGTGACTTCGACCGGGCCGTACTCGTCCAGCACAAGCTTTGTGTTCCCCAGTTCTCCAACCGGCAACCGCCCCAGCAAGTTCCCCACAAAGAAAGCGTAGAAGTCCCAGCTTTTCATCTGGCTGAACTCAATCGGGAGCGCGGGCTTGTGTACGAATACGGCTCGGATGGCAATGTCATATCTCAGTAACCCGGTGAGATACTGGCTTCTGAGCTGGTCGGGCGTGCTGTGAAACTTGAGTTCGGCGGTCGCGTGTAGCCCGGCCCGCGCCCGAAATTCGGCGGTGTAGGTCCGCAACCCGGCCGACTGGTTGGTCAGCAGTACGGTAAACACGAACCACTCGGTCGAGCCACGTTCGAATTTAAAGCCGGCCTGCCCGCTCTCGTCGCCGAAGGCGTAGTCGTAGGGTTCGCGGAAGGGGGTAGGGGCAAGCACTATCGCTGATTTTACACCATTCTGCACCCGGAAAGCAGTGTTGCCCGACAAACGGAGGCCTCCGAGAAAATCGGAGGCCTCCTGTTCTTTTTGGGCGTCGGGCTGCGAGAATTATCCCATCGCCCGTGCGACCGCTTGCATCAGCGCGCGCCTGGCCAGCACACCGGCGAGATGCGTGCGATACTCGCCCGAAGCGTACACGTCGCTGAGCGGATTGCTGATGGCTTCCGCCACCTTTCCGGCGGCGGCGCTGATGGTGGCCTCGTCCGCCGGCTGGCCGATCAGCGCGGCCTGGGCCGCGGCGGCGTGCACCGGGTTGACCGTGGCCCCGCCCACCGTCACGCTGGCGTGGGCAAACTTGCCCTCCTGCAGGTGGACCACAGCCGCCACGCCCACCACCGCATAACTGGAGGCCGGGTGGCGATGCTTGAGATAGACCCCGGCCATGCCGGGCACAGTGCCGTAGGCCGGCATGCTGACCGAGGTCAGCACCTCGTCCGGCCCGAGGGCGGTGGTCAGCAGGTCGGTGAAGAAGTCGCGGGCGTGGATCTCGCGCGCGCCGCCCGCGCCGGTCGCGGTCAGCGTGGCGCCCATGGCGAGGATCACGGTGGGGTAGTCGGCGGCCGGGTCAGCGTGGGCCAGCGACCCGCCGATCGTGCCCCGATTGCGCACTTGCCGATCGCCGATCTGGGCCGCGGTTTCGGCCAACAGCGGGCAGTGCTGCCGGACCGCGTCCGACTCGGCCACCGCGGCGTGAGTGGTCAGCGCGCCGATCTTGAGCGCCTGGCCGGCGATCTCCACTCCGGCCAGGCCGGGGATGCGCCCGATGTCCACCAGCGCGGGCAGAGCGGTGGCGCGCAGTTTCAGGGCCGGGAGCAGGCTGTGGCCGCCGGCCAGCAGCCTGGCGCCCTTGTGCTGGCGCAGCAGTTGAATGGCCTCGGGCACCGAGCTGGCGCGGTAGTAGTCAAAACTGGATGCGTACATGAGTTTTCCTCCGGGTACTCAGCGACCAGCCAGCAGCAATCAGTGTACTCACAACTTTGTACTGGTGACTGACGACTGACGACTGACGACTGTCTACTGGCTACTCTGCATAGCCCGCCACACCTTCTCCGGCGTGAGCGGCATGTCTATGTGCTTGACTCCCAGCGGGGCCAGGGCGTCCAGAACCGCGTTGACCACGGTCACAGTGCCGGCGATGGTGCCCATTTCGCCGGCGCCCTTCACGCCCAGGGGATTGTGCGGCGAGGGGGTCTCCACCCGGCCGGTCTCGATGGGCGGGAACTGGGCGGCGTGCGGCAGGGCATACTCCATCAGCGTGGCGGTGAGCAGTTGGCCGTTGTTGTCGTACACGCCCTGCTCCCACAGCGCCTGGCCCACGCCCTGGGCAATGCCGCCCACAATCTGGCCGTCCACCACCAGCGGGTTGATGACCTTGCCCACGTCGTCCACCGCCACGTAGCGCTGGATGGTGACCTCGCCGGTATCGCGGTCCACCTCCACCTGGGCAATGTGCGCGCTGTTGGGGAAGGTGAAGTTGGCCGGGTCGTAAAACGCCGATTCTTCCAGTCCCGGCTCCAGCCCGGCGGGCAGGTTGTGGGCAGTGTAGGCGGCAAAGGCCAGCTCGCCGAAGGCTTTGGCCTTGTCCGGGGAGCCTTTGACGTACACCTTGCCGCTGTCGCGGTCGTAGATCAGATCTTCTTCGGCGGCCTCCAGTTGATGGGCGGCGATCTTGAGGGCCTTGGCGCGGATCTTCTCCGCGCTGCGCACCAGCGCGCTGCCGCCGACTGCCGCGCTGCGGCTGCCGTAGGTGCCCATCCCGAAGGGAACTCGCCCGGTGTCGCCGTGCACGATTTCCACATCGTTCATGTCAACACCCAGCTCGTCGGCCACCACCTGAGCAAAGGTGGTTTCGTGGCCCTGGCCGTGGGAGTGTGAGCCGGTGAGCACCGTCACCTTGCCGGAGGGATGCACGCGGATGACGCCGCTTTCCCAGAACCCCACCGCCGACCCCAGCGCCCCGGCGATTTGCGAGGGGGCCGGGCCGCTGGCCTCGATGCAGCCGGTGATGCCGATACCCACCAGCCGGCCGGCCTTGCGGGCTTCGGCCTGCGCGGCGCGCATCCCGGCATAATCGGCCATCGCTACTGCTTTGTCGAACAGCGCGTTGTAGTCGCCGCTGTCGTAGACAAAGGCCACCGGGGTCTGGTAGGGGAATTCATCTTTCGGGATGAAGTTCTTGCGCCGGATGTCCAGCGGGTCCATGTTCAGCTCGCGGGCGGCAAGGTCCACCAGCCGCTCGATCAGGTAGCTGGCCTCCGGCCGGCCGGCGCCGCTATAGGCGTCCACCGGCACGGTGTTGGTCAGGGTGCCCCACATCTCGCCCCAGATGCCCTTCACTTTGTACAGCCCCGATAGCAGAGTGAGATACAGCGCGGTGGGGATGAGCGGGGCAAAGGTGGAGATGTACGCGCCCTGATTGGCCCACGTTTGCACGTGGATGCCGGTGATCGTGCCGTCGCTCTTCAGCGCCATTTTGCACAGCGTCACGTGGTCGCGTCCCTGCGAGTCGGTCATGGACGACTCGCTACGGGTGGCGACCCACTTCACCGGGCGGTTAAGCCTGCGCGCGGCCCACGGGGTGATGATCTCTTCCGGGTAGTGGAAGATCTTGCTGCCGAAGCCGCCGCCCACGTCCGGGGAGATCACCCGCAGCCGGTTCTCCGGGATGCCCAGGGTGAAGGCGCTGAGCAGCAGGCGGATGGGTTGCGGGTTCTGGCTGGTAGTCCACAGCGTCATCTCTTCCATGGGCGCGTTCCACTGCGCCACGGCGGCGCGCGGCTCTATGGCGTTGGGGATCAGGCGCTGGTTGACCAGTTCCAGTTCTACCACTTTGTCGGCCCCGGCAAAGGCTTTGTCGCAGGCCTCTTTATCGCCGATGCCCCAGGTGTAGCTCAGGTTGTTCGGGACGCTCTCGTGCACCAGCGGCGCGCCCGGCTCGGTTGCTTTGCGGGCGTCCACCACCGCCGGCAACGGCTCGTAGTCCACTTCGATCAGGTCGAGCGCGTCGTGAGCGATGTAGCTGCTTTCTGCCACTACCGCCGCCACGCCGTCGCCCACGTGGCGCACTTTGTCCACCTCCAGCGGCCAGCGGTCTGGCACGTTGATATTGGGCACGTTCCAGCCGCAGGGCAGCTTGCCCACGCCGCCGTCAATCAAGTCCTGGCCGGTAAAGACCGCAATCACGCCGGGCAGCGCGCTGGCTTTCTCGGTGCGGATGGCCTTGATGCGGGCGTGGCCGTAGGGGCTGCGTTTGATGGCAAGATGGGCCATGCCGGGCAACTGGATGTTGTCCACATAGCTGCCTTTGCCCTGAATGAAGCGAGGGTCTTCGCGCCGCTTGATGCTGGCGCCTACGTATCTGGCCATCACGCGCCTCCTTTCAGCGCCTCAGCGGCGGCCTGAACAGATTTAACGATGTTCTGATAACCGGTGCAGCGGCAGAGGTTGCCCTCCAGCCCGTGGCGGATTTCGGCCTCGCCGGGAGCCGGGTTATGGGCCAGCAAATCCACGGCGGTCATAATCATGCCGGGGGTGCAGAAGCCGCACTGCAGGCCGTGATTGTCCCAGAAGGCCTGCTGCAGCGGGTGCAGCTTGCCATTGCCGGCCAATCCCTCGATGGTGGTCACGCTGCCCCCGTCGGCCTGCATGGCTAACAGGGTGCAGGACTTGACGGCGTGGCCGTCCAGCAGCACGGTGCACGAGCCGCACTGGCTGGTGTCGCAGCCCACGCTGGTGCCGGTCAGTCCCAGCGTGTCGCGCAAGAGATGCACGAGCAGCAACCGGGGCTCGACCTCGCGCGTGTGTTGCACGCCGTTTACGGTGATCGAGATGCTTCCTTTCATGAACGGTACCTCCTCTGGTGAAAGCCTGGGCGGCAGGCGGCCGCCGGCGGTGGGTTAAACACTTACAGCGCGGGATATGTCAGAAATACCTCGGGAATAGTACGCGAATTGGCCTGAAATGTCAACTTCAGGCATCCGGCCCCAGCAATTATCAATCTGGGACAAGTAAGGCAGAACGGTATGGTTGGTGACCCAACTGTTGTGGTAGAGCACCTCGCCGGTGTCTTCAT
>CAYZNA010000258.1:0-5803 GCA_964478665.1 uncultured Anaerolineales bacterium | reverse complement strand
CCCGCCGAGAGGGAATTGTCAAGCGCGGCACGCTGGCCAGCGGCCCGCCATTCAGTGGGCGGGAATCGGCTGCGGGGTCAGTGGCAGCCAGTAGCCGGGCGGAGCCTGCTCCGGGGAAGCGCCCGGCGGCGAAACGAGAATCTTGTCGAGACCCCATTACCACCCCGTAACACCCCATTACCACCCCGTAACCGCGCCGCGCGAAGCGGGGTAATGCCGGAGGAGTATCCTGTGCAGGAAAGGAGACCCCGACCATGACCCGCCGCCCCTTCTTCCCTCTTCCTTCTTCCTTCTTCCTTCTTCCTTCTTCCCTCTTCCTTCTTCCTTCTTCCCTCTTCCTGCTGCTCTTCTCCGCCTGCGCCCCGGCCATACCGGCCGCAACCCCCACTCCGCAATCCGCAATCCGCACTCCGCAATCCGCCATCCCCAATCCGCCCTCCCCCACGCCCGCGCTGCTGGCGACGGCTGAACCCACCGAACCCCCGCCGCCGCACGTCGAGCGCCGCCTGCCGGGCACAGCCCGCCTCGCCGACCGCCGCCCCACCGTGCGCTTGACCTTCAGCCGGCCGATGGATCGGGCCAGCGTGGAGGCGGCGCTCACGGCCCGGCCGCCCCTGCCCATGCAGTTGCGCTGGGAGGAGAACACGCTGATCCTTGAGTTCGTCGAGCCGCTCGACCCCGGCAGCGAGGTTCACTTCACCCTCGCCGACACGGCCGCCAGCGCCGACGGCCAGCGGCTGGCTGCCCCCTACGGGTGGGCGTACTGGCTGTACGGAGCGATGGGCGCGCCAGACTGGCCGACTTCGGCCCGCCACAGCGACCCCATTGTGCTGCGCTTCAACTACCCGATGGACGCCGCCAGCGTGAGGCAATCGCTGACCATCACCCCGACTCTCTCCGCTGTCTGGGAGTGGAACCCGGACCGCACGGCCCTCACCCTTACCCCGCTCCCGACGGACCCGCTGCTGCTCAACGCCGACTACACCTTCACTTTCACCCGCCCGCTGCGCGATGCCCACGGCGACCCGCTGCCCGCGCCCGATGCGCTGCGCTTGACCTCGCCCGCCCCCATCACCAGCATCGGCCCCACTGGCAACGGCGCCAACCCGGCGAGCCTGCTGAGGATCGCCTTCGACCGCCCGGTGGACACGGCGAAAACTGCCGCGGCGCTGCAGATCAACCCGGCTGTGCGCGGGCAGGTGGACTGGCAGGGGGACACGCTCATCTTCCGCCCGGCGGATGGCTCCTTTGCCGAGGCCACCACCTACGCCGTCACTCTGGGCACGGGCGCCGCCGCCGCCGATGGCGCTCCCCTGCTGGGGAGGCCGTATCGCTGGACGTTCCGCACCGGCGTATTCCAGCCGGCGGCCCATTTTGGCTGGGGGGCGAACGCGCAGGTGCTGGATGCTGACGGGCGGCGCGCGGTCCAGTTTGGCCTGTACGAGCAGCACGCGCTGGTCAGTTTTGAACTGTATGCCCTTACCCTGCCCCAGTTCCTCGACCGCTACGCCTCCGGCTTTCGCGGGGTGGCCGGGCGCGAGGACGCGCCCATCAGCACTGCCGATGCCCCGCTGGTCAAACGCTGGCGGCAGGACCCGGCCGGCGCCGAGGCGCAGGAAACGCTGGTTCCGCCGGAGGTGCCGCCCGGCCTGTATGTGCTGGACCTGAGCGCGGGCCGGGTCAACGACCAGTTGATTCTGGTGCTCACCCGCAACACCCTGACCGTCAAGCAGTCCGGCGGGCAGTTGGTGGCGTGGGTGACGAACATCAACGGCGAGCCGGTCCCCGGCGCGGAAGTGAGCGTGCACGCGCGCGATGGCTCGCTGCTGGCCTCCGGCGCGGCCGACGAGCTGGGCATCTATCGCGCGGAAGTGGCCCGCGATCCGCTGCCGCTGATCGTGGTGGCCCGCCAGGGGGACGACCTGACCGCCAGCGGGCTGAGTCCCGAGTGGCGCACCCCCGGCGGCAACTGGCGGTTCTGGTGGCAGCCCACCGTCTTTCCGCCGGACTACTCCACCTACATTTACACCGACCGGCCTATCTATCGCCCCGGCCAGACCGTGTACTTCAAAGCCATCGTGCGCCGCGACGACGACGCCCTGCTTTCCATTCCTCCTGCCGGGACGCCCGTGACCGTGCGCCTGCGCGACGCGCGCAACAACGTGGTCCAGACCCTCCCACTGACCACCAATCACTTCGGCAGCGTCAACGGCCAGTTCCAGTTGGCGGAGGGCGGTATGTTGGGTGAGTACGCGGTGGAGGTGGCGCCGGGCAGCGAAAGCCACCGCCAGACCTTCAAAGTGGAAGACTACCGCAAGCCCGACTATCAGGTAACGGTCTCCACCGACGCCCGCGCCTACGTGGACGGCGACACCATCCGGGTCACGGTGGACAGCCGCTACTACTTCGGCGAGCCGGTGGCGGAGGCGCAGGTCACCATCCGGCGTTACCAACTCGGCCCGCGCTACGAGTACGGAGGCGACGGCGCAGCCTCGCCCGCCGATTACGTCTGGCTCAGCGGGTACGGCGGCGCGGACATCCGCGGCAAGACGGACGCAGATGGACGCTTCACTTTCACCCTCACCGCCGAGGCCGACTACGGCTACCGGTGGGACTGGCGCTCCGACCTGCGGCAGATCACGTGGGGCATCGAGGCCACACTGGACGACGGCAGCCACCAGACGGTGAGCGGCTTCGCGGCGGTGGACGTTTTCAGCGCCGCGCAGAAACTCTACATGGACACCGGCGGCTACGCCAAAACGCCCGGCCAGAGTTTCACCGTGACCACCCGCGCCGTCACGCTGGAGGGTCGCCCCGCCGCCCGCCGCTCGCTGCGGCTGGAATTACGCGGGTGGAACTCGTACGATAACGAATACACCCGGGTGGTGCAGTCCGCGCAGGCTACCACCGGGGCCGATGGCACGGCCCACCTGCCCTTCACCGTCCGGCAGGCCGGCTTCTACCAGTTGCGCCTGAGCGGGGCCGACGGGCGGGGCAGGCCGGTGAGTTCCTCCACCTACCTGTACGTGTTCGACGAGGCGGCCCTCTGGCAGGGCAGCAATCACGGCGACCTGAGCCTCGGCGCAGAGCGGGACAGTTACGCCCCCGGCGAGACCGCCCGCCTGCTGATCGAATCCACCTTCAGCGGCCCGGCGCTGCTCACCTTCGAACGCGGCAGCACGCGCCGCGAGCAGTTGGTGCAACTGGCCGCGCCGCTCACCGTGGTGGACGTGCCCATCCAGCCCGACGACGCCCCCAACATCTTTGTCGCCGTGAATGCGTGGAAAGAGCAGGACACGGCGCTCCGGCCCGACACCTACTCCAGCCTGCCCGACAGCCGCCTGCGCACCGCCACGCTGGAACTGCGCGTGCCTGTGACCGACAAAACTCTCACCGTCACCATCACCCCCGATAAGCCCGTGTACGCCCCGCGTGAGCCGGCCACCTTCACCGTGCGCGTCACCAACGCCCGTGGCGAAGGCGTCTCCGCCGAAGTCTCGCTCGCCATTGTGGACGAGGCCATCTTCGCCCTGAGCGCCGACCCCGCCTCCCCGATCTTCGACGCTTTTTACCACCCGCGAGAAAACCTCGTCCGCACCTTCGACTCGCTGGCGCTGAGCCGCTATCTGGGCGGCGGCAAGGGCGGCGGCGGCGGTGGCGGCGGCATGATGCCGGCCAGCCCGCGCAGCGACTTCCCGGACACCGCGGAATGGTTCCCGGTGCTGGTGACGGACTGGAAAGGCGAGGCCACCGTCACCGTCGCCCTGCCGGACAGCCTCACCAGTTGGCGGCTGACGGCGCGGGCCGCCACTGCCGATACTCAGGTGGGCGAGGCCCTCGCCAACGTCGTCACCCGGCAGGAAATCGTGCTGCGCCCGATTCTGCCGCGCGCCCTCACCGCCGGGGACACGGTAGAACTCTCCGCCCTCGTCCACAACTACAGCGCCGAGCGGCAGCGGCTGGAGGTCTCCATCGCCGTCAGCCCCGCGCGGCTGCAATTCGCCGACCCCGTCACCCGCACAGTGACCCTGGCCCCCGGCGAAGTGCGCGTGGTGGGATGGACGGCCTCCGCTGCCGCGCCGGGCGAGGTCGAACTCACCTTCCGCGCCGGGGGCGCGGGCGGCGCGGGTGACGCCGTGCGGCTGCCCCTCACCATCCGCCCTCTCGCCATCCCCGACGTTTCTACTCTGGTGGGGCAATTCTCCGGCGAATACACCGCCAGCCTCACTCTGCCCTCCGGCGCGCTGGACCTGAGCAACGTACGCATCGAACTCAGCCGCTCCATCGCCGGCAACCTGCTGGCCGGGCTGGAATACCTCACCGGCTTCCCCTACGGCTGCGTGGAGCAGACGATGAGCCGGGCGCTGCCCAACGCGGTGGTCGGGCGCGCGTTCTATCAACTGGGGGCGGGCAGCCCCACCCTGCAGGCCGACCTGCCGCCGCGCATCAACGCCAGCGTGCAGCGGTTGTACGGCTTTCAGCACAACGACGGCGGCTGGGGCTGGTGGCTGGACGACACCACCGACGCCTATCAGACCGCGTGGGTGGTCTTCGGCCTGTCGCTCACGGCCGAGGCCGGGTACGAGGTGGACCCGGAGGTGATCCGGCGCGGGGCTGACTGGCTGGGGGAGCATCTGGGCGGGATGGACCCGCGCACGCGCGCCTTTGCCCTGTACAGCATGGCCGTCGCCGGCCACGGCGACCTGCCGGCCACGCTGGCGCTGGCCGCGCGCGCCGAAACGCTGGACACCTTCAGTCAGGCCGCGCTGGCGCTGGCCCTGCACAAACTGGGCGCGGCGGCGCAGGCGCGGCAAATGCTGGACCGGCTGGCCCGCACGGCGACCACCGCCGGGGGCAACGTCTACTGGCCCAACGGCAACGCGGACGGCCACTATCAGCAGAAAACCATGTCCTCCACCACCCGCAGCACCGCGCTGGCGCTGGAGGCCTTTGTGCGCATCAACCCGGCGCATCCACTGGAGCCGGGCATCGTGCGCTGGCTGATGGCGCAGCGCCGGCCGCAGGGCTGGGGCAGCACCAACGAGACCTCCTTCACCATTCTGGCCCTCACCGACCACCTGCTGGCCACGCAGGAAACCAGTGTGGACACGGACTACAGTGTGGAACTGAACGGGAGCGTGATCGCCAGCGGCACGCTGGGGCGCGGCCAGCCCTCGGAGACGCTGGAGATTCCGGCCGGCCAGATGACCGTCGGGGATAACCGGCTGCGCCTGCGCCAGAGCGGGGGCGGCTACCTGTACTACGTCATCGCCAGCCGGATGTACCTGCCCCGGCCCGAAATCCCGGCCGCCGGGTCGGTGGCGGTTACCCGCGTGTACCTCGACCAGCAGGGCCGCCCCATCGAAAGCGCGCAGCCCGGCCAATTGGTCAAAGTGCAACTCACCGTCGTGCTGCCCGACGACGGCTCGTACATCGTGCTGGAAGACCATCTGCCCGGCGGGCTGGAGGCGCTCAACGAAAGCCTGAACACCACCGCCCACGTTTCGGCGCTGGACATGGAGCCGCGCTACTACTGGCAGGAGTACGGCTACAATTACAAGGAAGTGCGCGGCGACCGGGTGGACTTCTTCATCACCGAAATGAGCCGGGGCCGCCACACGTTTGTCTACTACGCCCGCGCCACCCACGCCGGCCGCTTCGCCGCCCTCCCGGCGGAGGTCTCGGCCATGTACGATGCCACGGTGTGGGGGCGCTCGGCCAGCGGCGTGTTTGCCGTGGGAGAGTAAAGGCATGGAAAACGTAGGGGCGACCGTCTCTGGTCGCCCCGAACTCTGGTCGCCCC
>CAYZNA010000257.1:4718-5815 GCA_964478665.1 uncultured Anaerolineales bacterium | reverse complement strand
GAGTAACTCGGTTATCTGAATTCAGGTTCTGGGGGGGGAGCGGGAATATCGCCAACTATAACGTGCCCATGATCTTCAACGAGCAGAATGTCTTTCGAGTGTTTGAGAGAAAGGCGAAGACCATCCGCTACTACCTGGCGACATGGAAGGAGAGGCCGGAGACGCCCTTTTGCATTTCCACGCAGAGCGCGACAGATATGCGCGCGATCCCCGACGACAGCATTGACTACATTTTTACGGACCCCCGTTTGGCAGCAACATCAACTACTCGGAAATGAACTTTCTCTGGGAGGCCTGGCTTGGCGCCTTCACCGAGGTGACGAACGAGGCGATTATCAATCGCGTGCAAGGGAAAACTGCCGAGACTTATCGCGATTTGATGGCCAGGGCATTCCGTGAAATGTATCGGGTTCTCAAGCCCGGGCGGTGGTTGACTCTTGCATTCCACAATTCATCCTCGAAGGTGTGGGCCGCTATCCAGACTGCGCTTGCAACAGGAGGCTTCGCGGTTCACAGAACGCAAACACTGGACAAACGCCATGGGACATTCAAGCAATTCGTGTCGGAGAATGCGGTCGGATATGACCTGATCATTCACTGCCAGAAAGTCGGGCGGCACACCTCCGCTTTTTCCATCCCATCCAGGCAAGTTTCCTCTGTTGCCAGTGTACGCGAATTCGTTGAACGCGCCCTCGAACAAAACCCGAATGACTTCGTGGTTCGTTACCTGCACGTAAATCGGGAAAACGAATTCGACAGCCGAAAGTTGTATTCGTTGTGGGTGAAACAGCAAACGGAGGCCGGGGGAGTTATAGACCTGGACTATGAGGAATTCCGGCGAATGGCCAATCAGTTCGCCCTGATGAACACATGATACAGCTTTTTGCTCACCAGATTTCAGGTTCGCTGCTCAAATGAATCACACATCCAGGTTGATCCCCTTAAGCCAGGCCATTTTTCGTTTTGTTCACGACGGCGACCTTGTGTACGCCGCCGGCTTCACCCACCTGATCCCGTTCGCCGCCGGGCACTAGATCATCCGCCAGGGACGGCGCGACCTCACTCTGGCCCGCGCCACTCCCGACCTGCTCTACGAG
>CAYZNA010000257.1:0-4708 GCA_964478665.1 uncultured Anaerolineales bacterium | reverse complement strand
CCGCGCCGAGATGGAGGCCGGGCGGCTGGCCTGCGAGGAATACTCCCACTTCGCCATGATCACCCGCCTGACCGCGGGGGCGGCCGGGCTGCCCTTTCTGCCCATGCAGCCCACCGGCTCCGAGGACCTCGCCCGGGCCAATCCCCACTACCGGAAGGTCGCCGACCCGTACTCGGGTCGCGAGCTGGTGGCGGTACCGGCCCTCAACCCGGACGTGGCTATCATCCACGCCCAGCGCGCGGACGAGAACGGCAACACCCAGATGTGGGGCATCATCGGCGAGCAGAAAGAGGCCGCCTTTGCCGCAAAGCGGGTGATCGTCACCGCCGAGGAGATCGTGCCCGAATCCGTCATCCGCTCCGATCCCAACCGCACCATCATCCCGGACTTCATCGTCTCGGCGGTGTGCCACGTGCCGCACTGCGCCCATCCCTCCTACACGCAGGGCTACTACGACCGCGACAACGAGTTTTATCTGGAATGGGACCAGCTCTCAGCGGACGAGGGCGCGCTAAAGCGCTGGCTGGAGGCGTGGGTGTACGGGGTGAAGGACCGGGACGAGTACTGGGCGAAGCTGGGGCCGGAGACCCACGCCAGGCTGGCGGTCAAACCGGCGTGGAGCGCGCCGGTGAACTATGGGGGATTCTGATACAATCGGGACGGGTAGAAAGGAGTGTGCAGATGGGACAGAGCACGATCACTCTCGCCGGCGACGGCCTGCAGGCTGCACAGGCGTGGAAGATTGAGATTGCCGTGGAGGCCACGGTCAACGTGGACGCGAAGAGCGCGCGCCGAAAGGCGACCGGCTGGCTGCTGGACACCGTGGGCAATATGGTCGTCGGCGGAGCGCCCCGATTGGTCATCGGCCGGCAGACGGTGTGGCGCGTGCCGGCAGTGCTGACTTCGACGTACAGGGGCGTCGTCCGGGAAATCGGCGCCGTGGACGTAGATGCCGAATCTGGTGAGATATTGGGTGCCGAGGCCCTCGCAGCGCTGCTTCTGAAAAATGCCCAGAACACTGCCCGTCCCACACCGCCTCCAATACGGATCTGACATGAGCAAGCGAGTTCCCCTGGCTCCCAACGGCCTGCCGGAGAGCAGCGCGTGGCTGTTCCCCGAGTACGATTTCGTGCGCATGGAACCGGAAGAATACGCGCCGGTGGTGATGGAGCGGGTCCTCGAACGCGGCTCGATCCCGGAGGTACAGTGGCTGCTGGCGCACTACGGCACGCGCCGGCTGTCCGCCTGGCTGCGCCGCTACGGCTATCGCGCACTCTCCCCTCGCACATTCGAGTACTGGCGCTGGGTGTTGGGCATCAAACGTTTTCGCCGCCCGCCGTGGGATCAGGGACGGAGCATCAAGGCAAGCTGGCAATGACATTCCAACCCCATTGGGAAGCTGTTCCCGAGCCTACTCGCAAGGGCCTCAACAGGCTGGTGAATATTCCTGAACTGTCCGACTTCTATCTCGCCGGCGGCACGGCCCTGGCGCTCCAGATCGGCCATCGGGTCTCCTACGATCTTGATTTCTTCTCCTGGACCAACCCGCTGGGCGCTCCCGAGCGAGAGTTGCTCGCCCGGACGTTATCTGCGCTTTCCGGCGTGACGGTCCGCACTGCGGCAGACACGATGATCTATGCTTCCATCGAGGATGTTGAGGTAAGTTTCATCCACCAACATCACCGGCTTGTAAGTCCGCTTGAGAAGCTAGATGCACTTTCCCTCGCCGGCCCGATAGATATCGGCCTGATGAAGCTCTCTGCGATCAAAGATCGGGGGCGGCGAAGGGATTTCGTGGATCTGTACTGCCTGCGCCATTTAGCTCCGTTGGAAGTGCTCTTCGACTTGCTCGCTGAGAAATACTATGACCGCCCGGATTTTTCTCTTCACCTGGCCTATGGTCTGCGCTACTTCGAGGATGCAGAGAGCGACCCGCGCGCGCTGGCGATGCTGGAACCGGTGCGCTGGTCTCAAGTGAAGGAATATTGCCAGGCCGGGGCCAGAGTACTGACTCAGCGTCTGACCAAACTGTCTCCAAAGGGCTTATGATAACTTACACCCCCTCTGAACTGATGACCGTCAACGCCGCGCGGCTGCTGCGCGACGGCGACGTGGTCTTTGTGGGCATTGGACTGCCCAACCTGGCCTGCAACCTTGCCCGCCGCACACACGCCCCCAACCTGGTGATGATCTACGAGGCCGGCGTGATCGGCGCCCAGCCGGCCCGGCTGCCGCTCTCCATCGGCGACCCCACCCTGGTCTCCGGCGCGGCCTCGGTGTGCAGCATGTACGAGGTCTTCGCCTTTTACCTGCAACGCGGCAAGGTGGACGTGGGCTTTCTGGGCGGGGCGCAAATTGACCGCTACGGCAACGTGAACGCCACCGTGATCGGCCCCTACGGCAGCCCGAAGGTGCGCCTGCCCGGCTCGGGTGGCAGCGCCGAGATTGCCGCGTGGGCCAGCCGCTGCTACTTAATCACTCCCCACCAGAAGCGCCGCTTCCCGGAGCGTTGCGACTTCGTGACCAGCGCCGGTTATCTGAGCGGCGGCACGGCCCGCAAGCGCAGCGGCGTGCGCGGCGGCGGCCCGCTGGCGGTGGTCACCGACCTCGGTGTGCTGGAGCCGAACCCCAACGGCGAACTGGTGCTGGCCGCGTTGCACCCCGGCGCTACGGTTGATCGCGCGCAGCAGAACACCGGCTGGCCGCTGAAAGTGTCCACCTCGCTGCGCACTACCGAGTCGCCCACCGCCGCCGAACTGCGCCTGCTGCGCGAGGAGCTTGACCCGCAGGGCATCTACCTGAAGTAGAGATTGGAGATTGGGGATTGGGGATTGGAGATTGGAGATTGGAGATTGGGGCCTTGAGGCAGATGGGAGGGAGACGCCATGGCTGATCATCGCGACAACAACCGTGCACGGGAGAGGCAAAAGCGGAAGGCGCGCAAAGCGCTGCTCGCCTTTTTGCGACGCCTGCGCAAAGCCTGCAAGACCTTCCAGAAGGTCGAAGAGTGGTACGAGTTCGTTCAGCAACTTGAGCCGCTGCTCAAAGCGCACGAACTGGCGCTGCCGGCAGAAACACAGGCGCGCCTGCGCCAGGCCACCCGCCTGACCAGCGCCGGCCGGGAGGGCATCAGTGCTGCCTGCAAGGTGCTGCAATGGGAAGTCGAAAAGGCCATTGCGCTGCTGCCGGCCGGCGGGGCATTGGGGGCGCTGCTTGGCACGCTGAGCCTGCTGCTGGTGGGCGGCCTGATCGTCCTCGCGGCGATCGCCGGCGCGGCGGCCGTCTTCCTTAACGCCACAGCGGTTGAGATCGTCATCGAGAACCACGGCTGCAACCCGATCACGTTCCCCGCCAATCTGCCGATTCCCGGGCTGAACCTGCCCGGGGAGCCGCTCCTGGCGGGCGAGGCTGCCTCCGCCCGCGCCCCCGGCATCGCCCTCGACCTGAGCATTGGCCCGGATGGGAGCGTGGACCTCGCCCTGCCGGCCGGCCTGCAAGTGCCGATCACCGGGCGGTCCAGCTTTGCCAGCGTCAACTTTGATGGCGAAGAGCTGGTCGGCAGGGACACGCACGTAGACCTGCGGAGCCGGCAGCACCACTTGCTGGTCCTATCCTGCAACCCATGAAGCGCGCTGCGCCCCGCTCCCTGGCCGCCCGCCTGTTCCTCACCCCCGGCGAGCGGCGGTTGCGCGCCGGCTGGCGCCTGCTGGGCCACGCCCTGCTGATCTTCGCCTTCACCCTGCTCTTCAGCCTGCCGGCCGGGCTGCTGTTCGCCCGCGAGGCCTCCGCCCTCAGCATCGCTGCCCGAGAGGGGATTTTGCTGGGGGCGCAGGCCGCGGCCGTGGTGGCGGCCACACTGCTGGCCCGGCGCCTGCTGGACCGACGTTCGATCGCCAGCCTGGGGCTGCGGCTTGATCGCCGCAGCCTGCCGGATTACGCCTTCGGGTTTGGGCTGGCGGGCGCCCAGATGGGCAGCATTTTCCTTGCCTTGCGCGCCGCCGGCTGGTTGCGGATTCAGGGCTATGCCTGGCAGGGGGCTTCGCCGGGGGAGTGGCTGTGGCCGCTGGCCGGCTGGCTGGCGCTGTTTGTGGGGGTGGGGTTCTACGAGGAGCTGCTCAGCCGGGGCTACCACCTGCAAAACCTGGCGGAGGGGCTGAATCTGCCGCTGGGCCTGTTTCTCTCGTCGGCGGTCTTTGCCGGGCTGCACCTGACCAACCCCGGCGCCACGTGGACCTCCACGCTGGGGATTCTGGCAGCCGGCTACTTCCTGGCCTATCCGTGGCTGCGCACCCGGCAACTGTGGCTGTCGTTCGGGCTGCACGCCGGCTGGAACTTCTTCGAGGGCCAGGTGTTTGGCTTCCCGGTGAGCGGGCTGGGGGGCTTTCACCTGATCCGGCAGACGGTCGCCGGCCCGGCGCTGATTACCGGCGGCGCCTTTGGCCCGGAGGCCGGCCTGATTGTGCTGCCGGCCATGCTGCTGGGGGCCGGGCTGGTCTATCTGTATGCCCGCGGCCGCGGCGGATGATAGGGCGCGGGGCGTCCCGAAGCGGGCATTGGGATGCCCGCCCTGCGGATGCCCGCGCCAGGGGAGGCCCGTTGCGGGGGAATGGCGGGCATTGGGATGCCCGCCCTGCGGATGCCCGCCCTGCGGATGCCCGTTGCGGGGGAATGGCGGGCATTGGGATGCCCGCCCTGCGGATGCCCGCCC
>CAYZNA010000256.1:0-5836 GCA_964478665.1 uncultured Anaerolineales bacterium | reverse complement strand
AGGCGATGCGCAGCGCGTCCCCGAAGGAGCGTTTGGAGGCGGCGGCCACGCGCACATTGCCCTGCACAGCCATGCGCATGCCCAACTGCCCGACGAGCAGCGAGAAGAACGCGCCCATCACAAAGGCCAGCGCGCGCGCCACGCCGATGATGAGTCGCACGCTGGCCTCGCTCTGCCCGGCGAAGCGTTCGAGGGCCTCGGGGGAGGGCGGCACGATGTATACCGAGAGGAACAGAGCCACGGTGAGAACGGCGATCATCGGCAAGATCGAGCCGAGTTGCCGTTTCAGGTAGGCGTCGGCGCCGTCGCGAATCGCGCCCCACACTTCCTGCATCTTCGCGGTGCCCTTGTCTTCCTTCATAATCTGGCTCCGCAGAAACAGGGCGTACAGCAGGCCGAGAATGGCGACGCCCAGCACCGACCAGATGGCGACTTGCTCAAATGGCGTAAGACCTTGCATGGATTGAGTTCTCCTCTTTTCAGGGGGTGAGTGTTGGGGGGAAGCGCGGGCGGGCGCCCGCGGAAAAGCCCAAAAAAAGCCCTCGCGGGCCGAAGCGCAGCGATTGTACCGGGTTGCCCAACGGGTGTCAAGCAGAATAAGAAGAACATGAGAAACACGAACAGTGCTTGACTCTCGCCTCGGGGTTGTAATATAGTATCTCCAGTCTTCCGGCTTCGGGACAGCCTCTGACGGGCACACGCCACTGCGCTGATGGGTGCTGTGCCCTTTTGTTCGCCCGTGCCGGGGCAACCGGGAGCGGAGCGGGGTAGCCTGGATGCGGCTACCCCTTCCCTTGAGTCACAGACGCCCGGCCACCGGCAGCAGCAGGAGCAACGGATGATCAACGCGGAGAATCTCACCAAGTACTACGGAACTCGCCTCGCCATTGAGAACGTTTCCTTCCACGCCGAGAAGGGCGAGATTCTCGGCTTTCTCGGCCCGAACGGCGCCGGCAAGACCACCACCATGCGTATCCTGACCGGCTACATGCCGCCTACCAGCGGCTCGGCTACGGTGGCCGGCTACGACGTGTTCCGCGAATCATTGGAGGTCCGCAAACGCGTGGGCTACCTGCCGGAGACCGTCCCGTTGTACACCGACATGACGGTGGTGGCTTACCTTGAGTTCTTCGCCGAACTGCGCCGGGTGCCCGAGCGCGAAGATTGGGTGGATGAAGTGCTGGAGACGGTCAACCTGCTGGAGCGGGCCGATAGTCTGATCGGCAACCTGTCCAAGGGCCTGCGCCAGCGCGTGGGGCTGGCCCAGGCCTTGCTACACCAGCCGGAGGTGCTGATTCTGGACGAGCCGACCATTGGCCTGGACCCTGCCCAGGTGGTGGAAGTGCGCCAACTGATCCGCCGGCTGGGCAAAGAGCGCACCGTGATGCTCTCCACCCACGTGCTGTACGAAGCCCAGGAGGTGTGCAACCGGGTGATGATCATCAACAAGGGCCGGATTGTGGCCGAGGACACCCCCGAGCGGTTGCAGGCCCGCCTGGCCGGCGGCGCGCGGGTGCGGCTGCGGGTGAGCGGCGACGGCGCAGATCTCGCCAGGCTGGTCGAGGCGGTCCCTGGGGTGACTGCGGTGCACCCGGTGGAGGATGGCCTGCTGGAATTTGAGACCGCGCCCGGGCAGGACGCTCGCCCGGAGGTGGCGCGGCTGGTGGTGAACAACGGATACAACCTGCTGGAATTTCGCCCCACCGGCGCCAGCCTGGAGGACATCTTCCTGCAGTTGACGCGCGAACAGAAACTGGCCGAAGAAGGCGCAACGGAGGCTTCAGATGCGTAATGTGTGGGTGATTGCGCGGCGTGAGTTCAACCAGTATTTTGTCTCGCCGCTGGCGTATGCCATTGCTTTCCTGATTTTCTTGATTCTGGGGGTGTTGTTCTACGCCAGCCTGGCGTATGCCTTCCAGACCCAGCAACCGCCGGACCCGACCGCGACCCTGGGGCCGCTGGTGACCATTTACCTGTTTGCAGTGCCGGCCATTACCATGCGCCTGCTGGCCGACGAGCAGCGCATGGGCACGATTGAGTTGCTGCTGACCGCGCCACTGCGCGAGTGGGAACTGGTGCTGGGGAAGTGGCTGGGCGCCTTCCTGTTCAACCTGGGCGTCCTGCTGGTGACGTTCATCTATCCGTTCATTTTGAACGCCATTACCAGCCCCGGCATTGACCAGGGCGTGGTGCTGGCCGGATACCTCGGGCTGCTGCTCATGTTGGGCGCCATGCTGGCCATCGGCGTGTTCTTCTCGTCGCTGTTCAGCAATCAGTTCGCTGCCTTCTTTGTCACGCTGGGCTTCCTGTTGCTGCTGTGGATCGCCGCGGTACCGGTGCAGAGCAGCACCGGCCCGCTGGCATCCGCGCTGGGCTATCTGGATATGTCCGGCCACTACTTTGACAACATGATTCGGGGCGTGGTGGACACCACCGACGTGCTCTACTTTGTCAGTCTGACCGTGCTGTTTCTCTTTCTGGGGACTCGCACGGTGGAAGCGCGGAGGTGGCGCTGATGGAAAGCAACCGGCGCACGGGCGCCCTTCAGAGATTTGCGTGGATTGGTTATCTGCTGGCGGTCGCCGGGCTGCTGGCGGCCGGCGGCCTGTGGTTGGTCTTCCGCCAGTTTGATCTGCCGCTGCAGGTCAGCCTGGCTGCCGCCCTGATCGGCCTGGCAGCGGCCGTGATCATGGACCCGGAGCGGGTGCAGGTCTGGCTGACCGGGCGCCAGGCGCGCTACGGCGGCAACGTGCTGGTGATGACGCTGGCTCTGCTGGGCATTCTGGTAGTGCTCAACTTGCTGCTCAAAGATCACAGCCAGCGCTGGGACCTGACCGAGGACAAGGATTTTACCTTGACCGGCGAGACCCGCGCCATCCTGCGGGAACTGCCCGCGCCGGTGACGGTGACCGGCTTTTTTACGCCGCAGTCGCTCGGCCAGCAGGACCGGGCCAGAGAGCTGCTGGATCAATACCGGCACGAGGCCGGGGGCAAATTGAGCTACGCCTTCGTGGACCCGCAACGCGAACCGGTGCTGGCGCAGGCCTCGAAGATCACCCGGGATGGGGAACTGCTGTTGCAGTCGGGCGGGCACTCCGAGCACGTCACCTCGCTGGCCGAACAGGACATCTCCGCCGCGCTGCTCAAGCTGAGCAACCCGGTGGAGCGCAAGGCGTACTTCCTGGTCGGGGAAGGGGAGCGCGCCACCGACGACTCTACGGAGCGCGGCTATAGCGAAGTGAAGGCCGGGCTGGAGCGGCTGAACATCGCGGTGGACACCCTCAGCCTGCTGATCTCGAGCACCGTGCCGGCGGATGCGACCGTGCTCATCGTCCCGGCCCCCACACAATCGTTGGCCGCGAATGGCATCAGCGCGTTGGACGCCTTCCTCAAGTCCGGCGGGAGCCTGGTGTATCTGAGCGACCCGCTGGCCGGGGACTCAGGCGCGGTAGCCGCAGGCCCCGACTCGCTGGGGGACTACCTCAGCCAGAACTGGGGTATCAGCGTGCGGACCGATCTGGTGATTGATATGCAGACGCCGCTCAACCCCGCCTGGCCGGTGGTCGTGCCGGGGCAGTCGCACGGCAGCTTTGGGACCGGCCCGGCCGCGGACCGGCTGCGCGATCTGGCGGTGTACTTCCCCACCGCCCGCAGCCTGGTGCTCCAGCCGGCGCAGGCCGATGCAGTCAACCCGGTTACATTGGTGGAGAGCGCCCCGGCGCCTGCCGTGTGGGGCGAGACCGACTTTGCCGGACTGGCAACCGGCCAGCCCCCGATTGCCGAAGGTATCGGGGGCCAGCCCGCGTTCGACCCGGCGCACGATTTCGCCGGGCCGCTGATCCTGGCAGCCACCGCCGAGAACGCTGCCGGCGGCGGGCGGGTGGTGGTGTTCGGGGACGTGGACTTTGCCTCCAACGGTTTCGTCGCACAGGTCGGAAACGGCAACCTGTTCTATGATGCGGTCAACTGGGCGACCGGGCAGGGGGACCTGCTCACCCTGCCGCCAAAAGACCGCACCAATCGCTTCATCCGCCCGCCGTCGGCCATCACGGCCAACCTGGTTCTGCTGCTGGCGGTGTTTGTCATGCCGCTCTCGGTGCTGGTGGGCGGCGGCGTGGTGTGGTACCAGCGCCGGCGGCACTCGTAGCGCCGGGGAGATGCCTGGCATGAGTCAACGGAACACGCTGATTCTTTTGGTGGTTTTTGGGGCGCTGCTGGCCGTGCTGCTGTTCGCCCGGCGCGAGGGCGCCGGAGGCGCGGCCACGGCCACGCCGGCCGGGCCTGCCAACGTCTGGGAGGGGCTTGCCTCCACCGACATCACCCGCATCGAATTGACCGACCACACCGCCGATCAGAAGGTAGTGCTGAAGCGAGAGAACGACGCGTGGCAGGTGGCGGCCCCGGAGAGCCGGCCGGCTGACGAAAACCAGGCGGCCTCGGCCGCCAGCCAGCTAGCCGGGCTGCGCGTGACGCGGGTGCTCTCCGAAACCACCGACCTGAAGCCTTTCGGGGTTCTCAGCCCGCACTACACCTTTGAGCTGCAGAAAACCGGCGGCGAAAAGCTGGCGCTGGATGTCGGGGACAAGTTGCCGGTCGGCAGCGGCTACTATGCCCTGCGGCAGGGCGAAACCACGCTGCTCATCGTGAACAGCTTCACGGTGGACTCGCTGGTCGCCCTGATCGGCGCTCCGCCCTATCAGCCCACAGCCACACCCTCCCCGGAACCGAGCGCCACACCCACCGCGGGCGCCGCTGCCTCCCCGAGCGCCACTCCCGGCCCACCCTGAGGAACGTTCGCCCTGTAGAGCGCGTCGCTTCCGGCGGCGCCTGTGCCCTGCGGGATGCAGCCGGAACATGGGTGGCGGAGGGCGCACGCTCCCTGCCTGCTCACTTGTTCCGGCATTTCCCACCTTGCCCGGCTATCAGCGCGTGGCGGGCACGAAAACGGATTGGATGTTGGAAACTCCCCAAAACTGCTAGTTGCCTTCGAAGCAGATTCGGAGTATTCTCTTAGCAATGACAGAAACAAACAACAGACCTCACGCGCCGGTGAACACTGGCGCCAACCTGATGTTGCCTCCGCTTCGCGTGACGAAACCCAGACCTCCGGAGCGGGGCGACACGGCCGCTGCGCCGCGCGCCTCCCGGTCCGCGATTGAACTGGCAGCTCTTCCCGACGATCTGTTGGGCGAGAGCGCCGGCGATGAAGACATTCTCAAGGAGGCCGAGGAGGAACATCCGGCCATCGCCATGCTGGTCGCGCTGGGCCGGCGCAAAGGCCACGTGACCTACAACGACATCCTGCAGCTCTTCCCGGAGGCCGAGCGGGATGTGGCGTTGCTGGAAGAGGCCTACGCAGCTTTGATGGCGGTCAACCTCGAGGTGGTGGATACGCTCGATGGCGACGAGCCTTCCGACGATGACATGCTGGACGAGTCGGAGATTGAGAAGGACATCATGTCCGATCTCTCCGAGGACGACTCGTATCTATCTGCCATTGACGCCGACGATACCATCGGCCTGTACCTGAAGGAGGTCGGTCGGGTACCCCTGCTCACCGCCCCGGAGGAAGTTTCCCTGGCCAAGCGCATGGAGAAAATGTTCCAGGCCAGGGAGCGGTTGGAGAACGACGGCCTGGGCCTCATGGAGCATATGCAACTGGAGGCCGAAATTGCCGACGGCTGGGCCGCGCGCGAGCATCTCATCACCGCCAACTCGCGGCTGGTGATCTCGGTAGCCAAAAAATACATGGGCCGCGGCGTGCCCTTCCTCGACCTGATTCAGGAAGGCAACATCGGCCTGATCCGCGCGGCGCGCAAGTTCGACTACCATCGCG
>CAYZNA010000255.1:2029-5837 GCA_964478665.1 uncultured Anaerolineales bacterium | reverse complement strand
CGGCGATGCCCCGCCTCCCCGCGCCGTGGTAACCATCCGTGGCCCCTCCCATCCGCGGGAATGGGGATGCGGGGCACTGTTTACGGCTGCACGATCACCGCGTCGCCGATCTCCGCCCAATTCCACAACTGCTGCGCCTCCCATGTCCCCAGCACCACGCAGCCGTAGGAGATGGGCTGGCCGAGGTACCCCTCCCACAGCCGGCCGCCGCCGGGCAAAATAGGCAGGGCGTGAATGCCGTTCTCCAGCGAGCCGGCCCAGTAGATACCCAGCCAGAAGGGCATCCATATATCCCAATTGCCGCCGTAGGCGTTCTCGATTTTGCTCTGCACACGATAGGTCCCCGGCCAGGTATCCAGTCCGGGCAGCCCGGTGGAGGCCACAAAGCTGAAGATCAGCGCCTCGCCCTGATAGGCGTACAGATGCTGCTCGGAGACGTCCACCACGATGCGCTTGCCAGCGAGGCCGGTGGGCGGGTCCGGGGCGACCGGCCGAAGGGCCCCGGCCCCGGGGATGATCAGCCGCTGGCCGGGAAAGATCAGATTCGGGTTGGTGAGGCCGTTGACCTGGGCCAGGGCCGGCCAGCTCACCCCGTAGCGCACGGCGATGCTGAGCAGGGTCTCGCCGGGGGCCACGGTGTGGACTGCGGCCAGGGTCGGCGCCGGGGCGAGGTCCGCCGGCGGGGAGGCCGGCGCCCCGCCGGGGACCGGGATGACGAGCTGCTGCCCCACGTAAATGGTGGTGCTCGACAGGCCGTTGGCCTGCATGATCTCCGGCCAGCCCACGCCATATTTCAGCCCGATGCGGTACAGGTTCTCACCGGTCTGGACCACGTGCACCACCTGCCCCTGGGCGCGCGCCGGACGGGGAAGCAGGAAGGCGATGGCAAGGCACACGGCAAGGGTCAAGCGCAGGGAGCGAATCATGGCGGCCTCCTCGACAGCAGAAACGACGCGATGTGACCCCATTGTAGCAAGAGTCGGGCCGGGAGGGAAACGATTCACGATTCAACGATTCACGATTCAACGATTCACGGTCACAACTCAGAGAACCATCCCTGAATCGCTGAATCGCTGAATCGCTGAATCGCTGAATCGACGAATCGTTGAATCGCCGCACATTTGGCGCTAGAATCGGGCCATCTCAGACGGAGGCAACCATTGTGCAAACTTGTGGCGTGTGTAAGGCGCAGTCGCCGGATGCGGCGGACAATTGTGGGAAGTGTGGGGCGGATTTGAGCGTGCAGTCGCACACCGCGCGGGCGCTGGCAAGCATGCAGGCCGACGCGCGCGGGGCCGGGGTGCGCGTCTCGGTGGCCTACGATGCCTGCCCGGCCTGCAAAGCGGTGCAGGGTGCGCACCCAAAGGAAAGCGCCCCGCGCCTGCCGGTGGAGGGCTGCTCCGGCGCCCACGGCTGTCGCTGCAGCTACGATCCGCTGCTGGCGGAGCTTTATCCCTGATAGCCAGCCAGCGCCCGGCCGGGGTGGGCACGGGAGCAAAGCTGGCGGGCATGGGGATGCCCTTCTACGGGTTGCCCTTCTACGGGTCGTGGGCCAGACGCCGCCTGGCCAGGGCGGGCGGGATGCTGGTAGCGGGCAGAGGGATGCCCTTCTACGGGTTTTGGGCCAGCCGCCGCTGGACGAAGCGCAGGGCCGCGAGGGATGCTGGCAGCGGGCATAGGGATGCCCTTCTACGGGTTTTGGGCCAGCCGCCGCTGCACGAAACGCAAGGCGGCGGCTCTGTCGTTCACGTCCCCGGCCGCCTGGGCCTCGCGCAAGGCCTCCAGCAGCTCCCCGATGCGCGGGCCGCTCTGCAGGTCGAAGGCCGCCATCAAGTCGTGGCCGGTGAGCAGCGGCGCCGGCGACACCAGCCGATCCGGGGCGTGAAACCAGGCGGCCAGCAGCCTGCTGGTCAGCTCCAGTTGGGTTAACCATCTGTCCTGTGGCAGAGTCACCCCGTAGGTGCCCAGCGCGTCCGCCAGGGAGAGCAGGCAGATGTCCACGCCGGCCGTCCCGGCGTCCCGGAAAAAGCGATAGATCGCCCGGCGGGACAGTTGCGCCTCGCGCCGTAACAGCGCCGGGCGCATGTGGCCGGCCACCACCGCCCGCAGCCGGCGAGCTTCCTCCACGCTCAGGCGTAGCCGTCCGGCAATTGCCTGGGCCAGTTCCGCCCCCTGGCCCTCGTGATCCAGAAAGCGAACCCGCCCGTCCGGGTCCACCGAGCGGGCCTGTGGCTTGCAGATGTCGTGCAGCAACGCGGCCAGGTTGAGCAACCAGCGGGTCGGGCGTTCCCCGGCGAGCGGCGCGTCCAGGTGGGCGCTGATCTCGGCCCGGAAGCGGCCCAACTTCACGGCCGCCAGCCCCAGAATCAGGTCGGAGGCGGCGTCCACGTCGTGGACCGGGCCGAGCACACTGTACAGGTCGGAGAGTCGGGCCAGCACGGCCAGGGTGTGCTCCCAGACGTCCAGGGTGTGCGGCGGGGACTGGGTCACGCCCTTGAGCAGGGATAGCTCGGGCAGGATGGGCGCCAGCAACCCCAGCCGGTCCAGTGCCCGGACCGCGCCGGCCGGCTTGCGCCCGCCAACGATGCGCAGGAACTCATCACGCACCCGCTCCGGGGAGACCTGCCCCAGGGCCGGGGAGGCGGCGCGCACCAGTTCGCGGGCGCCGCGCTCCAGCCGCAGACCAAACTGGCTCGCCAGGCGGATGGCACGCAGCGCGCGCAACGGGTCGTCGCTGAGGGCGGTGGGGGCGCAGACGCGCAGCAGCCCGGCCCGCAGGTCGGCCTGGCCGCCGAGGGGGTCAATCAGGGTTTCGGGGTCGGCCAGCGAGACCGCCATGGCGTTCAGGGTGAAGTCGCGGGCGCGCAGGTCGGCCGGCAGGTCCGGGCCGCGCAGGCGGGCAAAATCGAGGGTGCGGGCGGGGTCGCCCCCGGGCGGGGGTCTGCGACCGGGCAGGATCACGCGGCCGGTTCCGCGCTCGGCGTCGAGGGCGTAGAAGGCGCCCCCCAGGCGGTCGGCCACGGTCCGGGCCAGGGTCAGGGCATCCCCGGCCACGACGAAGTCGAGGTCGCCGGCCGGTCGCCGGCCCAGCAGGGCATCGCGCACCGATCCGCCCACCAGCCAGACAGGCAGGTCGGGCGGGCGCAGCGCGCGCACGCGGTCCAGTTCGGGGGGCAGAGAAAGGGGGGGCGTGGCCGAAGCGGGCACGAGGGGCTCACCCGGCGGGGTGCAGCAGTTCCGGCTTGACCACGCCGATGAAGGGCAGTTCCCGGTAGTATTCGTCTATGTCGAGGCCGTAGCCAAAGACAAACTGGTCGGGGATTTCGAAGCCGCGATAGTGGATGGGGACCACCACTTCGCGGCGGCTGGCTTTATCCAGCAGGGTGCACAAACGCAGCGAGCGGGGGCGGCGGGTTTGCAGCATCTCCAGCACCGAGGCAACGGTGTGGCCGGTGTCCACAATGTCCTCCACCAGCAACACGTCCCGGCCCTCGATGGTGCTTCTGAGGTCGTAGGCGATGCGCACTTCGCCGGTGCTCCTGCGCACGCCGGCGCCGTAGGAGGTCACCGCCATAAAGTCAATGTTGTGCGGCACGCTGATCTGGCGCATCAGGTCGGTGAGGAACATTACGCCGCCGCGCAGAATGCACAACAGCAGCAGGTCGCCGTCGGCGTAGTCGCGGCTGATTTCCGCGCCCAGTTCGGCCACGCGCGCCTGCAGGCGGCCGGCGGGGACGAGGATTTCGCCAAGAAATTCGTGGTAGTCTTTGATGCCCGGCATGATGGCGTTCACCCCCCACGCGGGACG
>CAYZNA010000255.1:0-2019 GCA_964478665.1 uncultured Anaerolineales bacterium | reverse complement strand
GTGATGCTGGCGGCAGCGGGCTTCGTACAGTTCGCTGGCGCCGACCACCACCACCGGGTCATCGTAGCGGGCCGGCTGGCCGTCAATCAGGCGCTGGGTGCGACAGGCTGGCTCGCCGCACACCATACAGATGGCGTGGATTTTGTCTACCCGCTCCGCCTGAGCCATGAGGATGGGCATGGGGCCGAACGGCTCGCCGCGGAAGTCGGTATCCAGCCCGGCAACGATCACGCGCAAGCCGCGCGCGGTCAGCTCGGTCGCGAGGTCGGCGATCTTCCAGTCGAAGAACTGGGCCTCGTCAATGCCGACCACGGTGGTATCCGGCGCCAATTGCTGCAAGATCTCCGCCGCGCTGGCGACCGGGGTGGCTTCGAACTCGGTGCCGGCGTGCGAGGTCACTTTCTGGACCGAGTAGCGGTTGTCAATGACCGGTTTGAAGACCTGCACCTTCTGGCGGGCGATGGTCGCCCGTCGCAGGCGGCGGATCAGCTCATCGGTCTTGCCGCTGAACATGGAGCCGGTGATGCATTCGACGGAGCCGGTGCTGTGTTGTACCATACGCCTTACCAAACGCCTTACCAAAAACCCGGCTTGTGTGCGAAGCCGGGTTTTGCAGTCTCATTGTTCGCCAGTCTGGCCGGGGAAGTCCGACTTGCCCCCGGGGTGTGACTCAGGCTTCGGCAAGCGCCTCGGCCAGCTCGCCCTCTTCCGGCAGGGTGTAGCCGCGCGCGCGCAGGCGCTTCTTTACGTCAATCAGGCTCTTCTGGCCAAAGCCCTGAATGGCAAGCACCGCCGGGTCGCCGAGCTGCATCTTCTCCAGCAGTTGGCCCACGCTGGTGATGCCGGCCCTCTCCAGCACCGCGGTGGGGCGCGTGCCAAGCTCCAGCTCGCCGATGGGCAGCTCCGGCGAGATTCGCGCGGTCTGGCGCGCCTCTAAATCTGTAAGGTACTGGTTGCGCGCTTCCAGCTTTTTATAGAAGCGGTCCACCTTGCCTTCGGTGTCCACGATGCGCTGCACGCCGGTGTAGAAGGGGTGGCAGTTGGAGCACAGGTCAGTGCTGATGCGCTGCACGGTTGATCCTACTTTGAAGGTGGTGCCACAGGAGGCGCAAGTGACGGTGGCCGCCGGGTAGTATCTGGGGTGAATCTTGGGTTTCATGGGCTATACTTCTCGCGCCGCGGTTTCCGGCATCGGGATCACCGACACGCACTTGCGCCCACCGGGCATGGTCTTGAATTCCACCTGGCCGTCCGCGGTGGCGAACAGGGTATAGTCCCTGCCCACGCCCACGTTCTCGCCGGCGTGCACCTTTGTGCCATGCTGGCGCACCAGAATGTTGCCGGAGCGCACCCATTCACCGCCAAACCTCTTCACGCCCAGACGTTGCGCGTTGCTATCTCGACCGTTGCGGCTGGAACCGCCGCCTTTTTTGTGTGCCATCTTGATTCCCTCGCTTCACCCAATAATCCGCTCAACCTGCAGGCGGGTGTAGTTTTGCCGGTGGCCGGTCTTCACCCGGTAGCGTTCCTTGGGCTTGTATTTGAAGACCACGATTTTGGGGGCTCTCAGGTGCCCGAGCACGGTGGTCTCGACCGAGGCGCCGGCTACCGTCGGCGCGCCAACCGTCACCTGCTCCCCGTCTGCCACCAGCAACACGTCGCTCAAGGAAACACTTTCTCCGGGTTGGGCTTCCAGCAGGTCTACCTCAATGGACCCGCCTTCGACGGCGCGGAACTGCTTGCCGCCGCTCTGCACTATCGCATACTTCATCGGTCTATCTCCAATCTTGTCGTACCGCCAGGCTCGCGCTCGCCAGCCGGTTGGATTGTCCCGCAAGGGACAAACAATAGCCCCGGCCAGGGCGGGGCAGGGAAGATTATAGCAGGGGCAGCAGGGGGTGTCAACGTTTCGGCGGACAGTTAGTTGCCCGGGGCTTGCACGCCGGCCCTGCCCTTCGTATACTGGCGTAGCCGGGGCATCCCCCACGTAGGCGGGGCATCCCCATGCCCCGCCCCCAT
>CAYZNA010000254.1:0-5843 GCA_964478665.1 uncultured Anaerolineales bacterium | reverse complement strand
CCGGCCGGAAAGATCACAATCAGCCGGTTGTGGGCGAAGGTCCGCTGCCGCCCGGGGGCGATCAGCCCGGCCCTGACCGCGCCATCCATCTCCCGGGCGTTGGCGGATGCGAACACGTCCGCCCGCGCCCCCTGTTCAAGCTGGGCGCGTAGTTGCTGCGACCCGGCGAAGTTGAAGGCCACGCGCAGGCCGGGGTGCGCCGCCTCGAACTGCCGGCCGAGGTCGGTGAAGGCTCCGGTCAGCGAGGTGGCGGCGAACACGGTCAGCGTGGCCGGGGGCGAGGCGCATCCCCACGGCAGGATCGCCAGCGCCACCAGGGGCAGAATCAGGCGGAGGGGTTTCACGCGCCTCCGGGGGCGACGGTCTGCGCGCAGGCCTCCAGCCACGCCAGGGTGGCCTCGATCTGGCCGATGCGAAACTTGTGCACCAGCCGCTCGAAGGGACGGCCCGGCGCCACGGCCGCGGCCGCGGCCTGCTGCCCCTGCAGCCAGCGACGGCAGGTTGCGCGCTGTTGAGCGACCAGCCGGCCGGCAACCTGCGGCCCCTCCTGCCGGGCGAAGTATAGCCGGGCCAGGAATTCGAGCCGGATCTGGCGCGGCAGGGCCACCGGACTCTGCACCCAGCTCAGGAAGGCCTGCTCCCCGTCCGGCGTCAGGCTGAAAACCCGGCGCGGAGGCCGCGCCCCCTGCGATTCGAGGGCCGCTTCCACGTAGCCTGCTTCTTCCAACCGCCCCAGAAGGGCGTAGAGATTGCTCTGCTTCAGTCGCCAGACCATGCCCGGCCCGTTCGGGTTGGCCAGTTGCTGGCGGATTTCGTAGCCGTGCATGGGGCGCTGCCGCAAGAAGCCCAGCAGCGCGTGTTCGATGGTAAGCGGAACGCGAATTTTGGGACTCATAGTCCGGGTCTGGATAGTCAATGAATGAATATACGAAGTATAGCAGATTCGTTCCGCAGGCGCTCAAATTGCTTGACGCTTTCGCGACGTGGCGTTATGATTGGGGGACATAACGCCTGCCCGGGGACCGTTGCCCTGGCCCCGGACCCTGTTCCTGCCCCCGGAGATTACCCATGCCCCCGCGATCACTCCTGCCCTCCCTGGCGCTGGCTGGCGGCCTGGCGCTGCTGGCGGCCTGCCGCAGGGCCGCCCCGAGCGCCGCGCCAACCCCACCGGTGCTGCGCCTGGCCACTACTACCAGCACCGATAACACCGGCCTGCTCAAGGCCATCCTGCCGGATTTTGAGCGGAGCTTCAACGCCCGGGTGGGGGTGGTGGCGGTGGGCACCGGGCAGGCGCTGGCGCTGGGGGCCAGCGGCGACGCCGATGTGGTGTTGGTGCACGCCCGCGCGAAGGAAGATCAGTTCGTGGCCGACGGTGACGGCATCAACAGGTTGGACGTGATGTACAATGACTTCGTGCTGGTAGGGCCGCAGGCCGACCCGGCCGGGGTGAGCGGCTTGACCACCGCCGCAGAGGCGTTCGCCAGGATCGCCGCTGCGCGCGCTTCGCTTGTCTCGCGCGGCGATGACTCCGGCACCCACAGCAAAGAACAGTCCATCTGGAAGGCGGCCGGGCTGGTGCCGGGGCCGGGCGACCCGTGGTACAGCGCCATAGGGCAGGGCATGGGCGCCACGCTCGTTTTTGCCAACGAGAAGCTGGCCTACACCCTTTCCGATCGAGGGACGTGGCTGGCGCAAAAGGCCAGCCTGCCCAACCTGCGGATTCTGGTGGGCGGCGGCACCATCGCCGAAAACAAAGATCCGGGACTGCTTAACCCCTACGGCGTGATCGAGATCAACCCGCAGAAGCACCCCGGCGTGAACAACGCTCTGGCCCACCAGTTTGCACAGTGGCTGACCTCGGTCGCTACCCAGCAGTTGATCGCCGACTTTGGGAAAGATCAGTTCGGACAGCCGCTCTTCTACCCGGATTCGGCTCCCTGGCACGCGGCGCACCCGTGAGGCGTGGAGCGTGGAGCGTGAATCGTGAATCGTGAACCGCGACACACCACAGCCCACATGCCCTGCGCCGGAAGGACGGCCTGCGATTGACACCTGGCTGCAAGCTCTGGTGCAGGCCTGGCGCTTGCTGATCACGCGCGACCCGGCGCTGGTGCAGATTGCCGGGCTGACGCTGCGCGTGAGTGGCACGGCGCTGTTCATCAGCACGCTGCTGGGGGTGCCGGGCGGGGCGGCGCTGGGGCTGGGGCGTATTCCGGCGCGGGGGCTGGTCACGGCGCTGGTCTACACCGGCATGGGGTTGCCTCCGGTGGTGGTGGGGCTGTGCGTGTTTCTGCTGCTCTCGCGCGCCGGTCCGCTGGGCGGGCTGGGCTGGCTGTTCACCCCGCGGGCCATGATCGCCGCCCAGGTGGTGATCTCGCTGCCGCTGGTGGTCGGCCTGACCATGACCGCGGTGCAGGGCGTGGACCCGGCGCTGCGGCTGCAGGTGCGGGCGCTGGGCGCTACCCGCTGGCAGACCGCGCTGGCGGTGCTGCTGGAGGCCCGGCTGGGGGTGGTGGGCGCGGTGGTGGCCGCCTTCGGCAGCATCATCTCGGAGGTGGGGGCGGTGATGATCGTGGGAGGCAACATCGAGGGCCAGACGCGGGTGCTCACCACCGCCATCGTACTGGAGACCGGCAAAGGCGAATTTGCCCCGGCGCTGGCTCTGGGGATGGTGCTGCTGGGACTGACTTTTGTCGCTAACTGGTTGCTGCTGCGTTTGCAGGGAAGAGCATGACGCGGCCCTCGGCACTCACCGTTCACAGGCCGGCAGCGGTAACCGTAAGTCGTAAATGGTAAGTGGGCACTGCACGGCCATGACTCCCGTCTACGAATTGATCAACGTGCTTCAGGTCTACGGTGACCGGACTGTGCTGGATATTGACCGGCTGGAAGTGCACCGGGGCGAGGTGCTGGCGCTGGTGGGTCCCAGCGGGGCGGGAAAGTCAACTTTGCTGCGGTTGCTCAATTTTCTGGAGACGCCCACTTGCGGCAGCCTGCTGTACGATGGGCGGCCGGTAATGAACGGTGATGCTCGGCGCGACGGCTGGCATGTGCCGCTGGCCCTGCGAAGACAGGTGACCACCGTGTTCCAGCGCCCGGTGCTGCTGCGCGGTTCGGCGGCGGCCAACGTGGCCTGCGGCCTGCGCCTGCGCGGGCGGCCGGCGCAACCGGCGGTGGGGGAGATGCTGGAGCGGGTGGGGCTGGCAGAAATGGCCGGGCTGGAGGCGCGCAAGCTGTCCGGCGGGGAGCAGCAGCGGGTGGCCCTGGCGCGGGCGCTGGTGGTGGAACCGCAGGTGCTGTTGCTCGACGAGCCGACTGCCAACCTGGATCCGTTCAACGTGGGGGTGATTGAGGCGCTGATCGCCGAGGTCAGCCGGGCCGGCGGCGCCACGCTGGTGCTGGTGACGCATAACGTTTTTCAGGCGCGGCGGCTGGCGACGCGCACCGGGCTGCTGCTCAACGGCCGGTTGATTGAACTGTGCCCTACCGAGCAGTTTATTGAGCGACCCGCCGACCCGCGCACGGCGGCATTTGTGCGCGGCGAGATGGTGTGCTAGAGTCTGGGTGTGAGCATACGAAAACTCTTCCAACGCAAACCGAAAGAAGACCGCTTTCTGCAGTTGTTGATCCAGCAAGCGGAGTTTACCGTGCAGGGCATGGACGCCCTGCAGGAGTACGTCAAGAAGCCGGATGAGACCGTGGCTTCGCGCGTGTCCATTCTGGAGAAAGAGGCCGATGAAGTGCGGCGGATTCTGATTGACGAGCTGAACCGCACCTTTGTCACGCCGATGGACCGCGAGGACATCTTCGCCCTCTCGTTGACCATTGACGACATCCTCGATTACGCCAATACCACGGTGGACGAGATGACTATCCTGCAGGTGGACCCAAACCCCTACCTGCAACGCATGGTATCGCTGCTAGCTGACGCCGCCCGCGAGATTGAGCGCGGCGTGCGGCGGCTGGAGGACCATCCCAACGTAGCCAACGACCACGCGGTGCGGGCCAAGGCGCTGGAGAACCGGGTGGAGAGCGTGTATCGCGAGGCGATCGCCACCCTGTTCAACTTGCCGCGCGACGTGGATCACATTGTGGAGATGCTCAAGCTGCGGGAGATTTACCGCCATCTCTCCAATGCCGCCGACCGCGGCGACCAGGCCGCGAATGTGATCGGGGATATCGTGGTGAAGAAGCTGTAAGTCAGGTGTATGGGGGAGCCATCTACAGACGAGGACCTCGCGGGTTTCCAAAACCCGCGAGGTCTTCTCATGGCCGCTGCCTACCTGCTGGCGGCTTGTCCCTTGAGTTCGCGCAGCCGCGCCAGCAGGTCAGGGGGCAGGCCGGCGATTTCGGCGAAGGTGAGCAGGGGGTCGGGAGGCGGGTCGGCCCACAGCCAGTCCAGGTTAATCCAGAAGCCGGGGACGGCGCGCGAGCGGTAGATGCGGTCCTGCCCGGCAGGGACGAATTGGTACTGGCCGGTTTCGGCCAGTTGGTAGACTTCGGCCCGCGGGCGGCGCAGGCCGGGCCGGTTGTCCAGAATCCAGTACTCGGGCACACCGGCTGCTTCGTATTCCTCGAACTTATCCACCCGGTCGCGGGCCACGCTGTCATCGGAGACCACTTCGATGATCAGGTCGGCGGGGCCGGCCAGTTTGTCCGGGGTGATTCGGTCGTTGTGTTGCCTGGCGACGAACATCACGTCGGGTTCGCGCCCGGCCCCGGCGGGTGAGACTTTCATCTCGTAGGGCGCAACCATCACCTCGCCCAGTTCAAAGAAGCGCGCGAAATAGGCGAGCAAGCCTCTCAGGAATTGAACAAGCCGGGCGTGCGGTGTTTTTGGCGGCATGTGACTGATGACCTCCCCGTCTACCCACTCTGCAATCCGCCCGGTTTCGGGCAGGGCAAGGTATTCTTCGTAGGGCGTATAGCGCAGCGGGCCGTGGCCGGGCGCCGGTCGAATGGTCGGTTCAGCTACAGGGGCGGCGGTCATAGCGTGCTCCTTTCTGCTGGTGGGAATAGTAGCACAATTCGGGGCGCGCCAACAGAAGACCTCGCGGGTTTCCGAATGGACTGACGGGTTGGAAGAGTCAATCAGCCCCCCGCCCACCGTTTACGGCCAGCGGGGGGCTGATTTGTAGCTGGCGATTTCGCCGTCCGGAAAATCAGGCCCCGGCGAGTTCTGGCGTCAGAGCAATCCCTTCACGGGTGACGTCCCTCCAGAGAGTAGTTCGCTGGCGTTCCATCGCAGACCAGCGCGTCTGGGAGTAAATGTGCAGATTGAAGAGCACATCGTGCTCTAGCGAGACTCGGGCAGCAATGCCCCGCGCCTCCCATTTGAACTCTCCATCGGCGTGATCGGCCACCAGCACGATGTCAATATCCGAATCGGGAACGGAGTCTCCGCGCGCCACGGAGCCAAACAGGGCTACAAAGACAATTCGCCTGTTGTATTCGGAGAACAGCCGGTCCAACAGGGCAGCGATAGCCAATTGCCGCCGCGGGGGGAGATCTGGAAGGAACGCCGGAATCATGATGGTTCCTCGATCTCATCCTTGATGCGGGCAACGAATTGCTCTGCCCGCGTCAGCATCTGCGCTGCTGTCTCGCGTGTCGGCCACTCCTGCACATCGTAGTCACTCTCTACGCGCGTGTCGAAGGCCTGCCCATAGATGTCGCTGTACTCGGCCTCGATTCTGCCAGCCTTGACATAGCGCTCGCGGAAGAGCCCGAGCACGCCGGAGTGTTTGCTCCGCTGCAAATGGTCCAGTTCGAGCAGCGCATTAGCTGCGTAGAAGATCGCATAGGGCCTGAAAAAGTATAACTTCCCGGTTTCAGACCCTAAG
>CAYZNA010000253.1:1274-5888 GCA_964478665.1 uncultured Anaerolineales bacterium | reverse complement strand
GCCATGTTCGAGAACATGATTGACCTGATGTTCGAGGACATGTACGACACCTATGTATTCGGCACGGCGCCCACCGCCAACGCCCGTCGCCTGCTGGGCATGAGCTCGGTGTACGGCCTGTGGGTCAATAAAATGATGGACAGCCGCAAGGAAGCCTCCAGGCTGCGCATCTCTCTTTCCTATAGCAAGAAGGAAGAGAAGGACCCGCTGATGGATTATCTACTCTCGTTTCGGGACCGGATGAAGAATGCCAGGGAGTTGCTGACCGATCCCCGGCGCACCGCCTTTTACTTTGTCACCCTGCCGGAGGCGCTGCCTATCGCCGTCATCCGGCGCTTCATCGGCTGGTTCCACGAGTTCGGCGTGCCGGTGGGCGGCGTGGTGGTCAACATGGTGATTGACCGCTCGGTTGTTACCGCCGAGGCCGATGAGTTTGTGCGCAACCGGGTTGATATGCAGGCCGGCTATCTGGAGCAGATCGAGCGGGAGTTTGACGGCATGGTGCGAGCGGTGCTGCCGCTGTTCGAGACCGAAGTGCGCGGCGTGGAGATGCTCACCCGCACGGCTAACCTGCTGTTCGCCTGATCCCGCCGCGGGCGGGGGCGCCCGCCGGGGACCGGTCCCATGCCCGAACTGGTAGATCACAAGATTCAGGCCAGCAATGTGTTGCTGGGGGAAGCGCGCTTCTTTACCTTGCGCCTGCCCCCGGAATGGACTCTGGCGCCGGGCGTAAGCCACCCGGAGATCACTGCCAGCCACGAGCGGCGGGCGGTGAAGTGGGTTGCAGCCGGTAGCTTCTGGTACGTGCTGGTGGATCAGGAGCGGCGCCGGGCGATGGAGTTTCACGGCCACCTGCGGCCCGCCTCCGGGCGGCCGCTCCGGCCCGGCGCCGAGGGGGCCGCGGTGGGCGGCCACCCGGCGGAGGTGCACTGGAAGACCCGCCGGCGCGGCCCGCCCTGGCGGCGCCACGATGTGACTTTTATGACGGTGGAATGCGAGTGCCCGCAGAGCGAACGGCGCCTCAAGCTAGAATTGAGTGGCTGGTGCCCGGAAGCGAGCTTCCGCGAGATTCTGGCGTCCCTGGCGCACCTGCGCTGTCACTGAGCGGCGAGGGGCGCCCGCGCGCCGCGCGCGGGGGGCACGCGCAGCGCGGCCTCCCACAGCAGGATCAGGCCTCCCCGGCGGATTCGCGGGCAGCCGCCACCCCGTCCGCCATCTCTTTCAGGGATCGGAAGAAGTCCGGGCCAGGGCCTTCGGCGGTCAGCGGGGGCAAGTCAATCTCCAGAATCAGTTGGGGGGAAGTGCGGGCCAGCGACAGGCGCCGCACCGCTTTGCCGTAGGCCTCCAGCCAGGGCCGCAGGAGGGCGAGCATCCGGCCCACGTCGCGGCCGCGCTCCGCCGCCAGCAGGCCGGCCGGCAGTTCGTCCGCCACCATCTGCCACGGGTTGGGGTTGCGGGTCTTTACCAGGGCATCCAGCCGGGAACGGCCGCGGCGCAGGATTTCCAGCTCGCCAGTGGGGACGGAACGCAGTTCGGCCTTGAAGATCAAGTAGTCGCGGCGGTCGCGCAAGTAGTGGTTGAACAGCCACAGCGGCAGCAGTTCGCGCGATTCGAGCAGGAAGGCCAGTTCTACCCGACGGAATGGGCGCTCGGCCTTTGCCACCACCAGCCGGGCGCCGGAGCCGGAGGAGCCGATCCATTTGGCCTCGCTGATCTTGCCAATTGGCTCCAGGCCGGACTGCAACCAGCGGAAGGTGGACACGCCGCGCCTGCGGTTGTAGGCTGAGGCCAGCACAAAGGCGACGCCCAGCAGAATGGACAGTCCAATGACGATCTGCTGTCCGAGGTTCATATCGAGACCCCTATGCAAACGATGACCGGCTCAGGTTTCATAAGTTCGCTCCGCCAGAAGTGGGAATGGTTTCTGGGCGCCATGTACGGCATGTTCATGTACGACGCGGTGATGATGTTCCGTCGCCAGCAGGCCGACCTGGAGCACCTGTTTGTGCTGATCAGCTTTGGCGACTTGATCGGCGTGCCCATTCTACCACCGTATTATAACCTGCGACTGCTGCCGTACATCGTCCCGCTGGTAAACAACTGGAAGCGCCGCATGCTGCGCGAGCGGGACCTGACTGATCTGGTAACCAGTTAAGGAGACACACAATGGATTTGCAACTCAAGCACTCTGTGGCGCTGGTAACGGCCGCATCGAAGGGCCTGGGCAAGGCCGCCGCGCGTGCGCTGGCGCTCGAAGGCGCGCGGGTGGCGATCTGCGCCCGCAGCGAGGCGCTGGAGGCCGCCGCCGCCGAAATCCGGGCCGAGACCGGCGCGGAAGTGCTGGCGGTCCGGGCCGATGTGACCCGCCAGGCGGATATTGACGCCCTGGTGCAAGCCACGCTGGAGCGCTTCGGCCAGATTGATATTCTGGTGGTGAACGCCGGCGGGCCGCCGCCCGGCAACTTTCTGGACTTGAAGCCGGAGGACTGGGAGGCGGCCTGCAACCTGACCCTGATGAGCGCGGTGCGGCTGTGTTACGCGGTGGTGCCGCACATGCTGGCGCGCGGCTCCGGCAGCATCGTGACCACCCAGTCGGTCTCGGTCAAGCAGCCGATTGACAACTTGATTCTTTCCAACTCGGTGCGCATGGCGGTGATTGGCCTGTGGAAGTCGCTGGCCAACGAACTCGGCCCGCAGGGCATTCGGGTGAATTCCATCAACCCGACCTACACCTACACCGAACGGGTGGAGCAACTGCTGAGCGCCGCCGCGAAGCGCAACGGCTCCACAGTGGAGCAAGAATCGGCGAAGATCGCCGCAGCCGTCCCGTTGCGGCGCATTGGCACGGTGGAGGAATTCGGACGGGCTATCGCCTGGCTGGCCTCGCCGGCGGCCTCGTTTATCCACGGGCAGGCGCTGATGTTCGATGGCGGGTTGACGAAGAGCGCGCTGTAACCCGACTTCTCCAGAGCCGCTGTCGGCAAACGAATGGCGGCCTACGTCTGTGTCCAGTCCTGGAGCGGGGTCGGTTCCAGGCCCGCCACCCGCTGAATGATCTGCGTGTGTCCCCGCTGAAAGAGGCTGGCATGATCCGTATCCAGGATATAGAGGGTCATGCTACTTCCGGATCAGTGTCCAGTTCACGCCGATAGGCAGCGATATTCTCCTGAACCGAGTCGAAAAGGGGATTATCTTTTAGCACGCCGGCATGTTTCAACCACGGGTGATATGGCGTAATTCGAGAGCCCTCTGTGCTCACTTGCACCGGTTCAAACGGTGAGCTGTCCGGGTGTGTACCCATGAGCCCTGCCCGCAGGTGTTCTATGGAGGCGGGAACATCGAGCCAGATCACTTCCGCGAGGCCCAGCCGCGCTTCCAGCGCCTGCTGAACGCTGGCAACAGCTTCCTGCGGGGTAGCAGCCTGTGCCCGACAATCCGGAAGTCCTACGACCGTAGCAGTGTATGCCTCTTGATCGCCGTTTTCAACAAGAATCTGATACCGCATTGCTTGCCCTCCCTTCTCGGACGCTGCCTGGCATTATAGAGGCCGCCGCGCCAGGTGTCAATCAAGCTCCTCCCGCTGAGGGTGATCAAGCCCGCGCGGAACTTGACTCCAGCGCGCCGGGGGCTACACTTTCGTGCATGTCAACTCTGAACAAACCCATCAGCCGCGGCAGTTGTGTCCTCGCCGCGCTGGCCTTGCTGCTGATCTTCGGCCTGGCGCTGCTGGCCCTGGCCCTGGCTGCGCGCGGAGAAGTGCTCTGGCAGCGCGGGAGCGCCTCTGACCGGCTGTTCCTGATCAACGAGCAGGAAGCGCAGGGGCTGGGGCTGGAGAGCGTGCGCCCCTACCGCGGCCCGGGTGGGGCCGCCTGCACCCGCACCTCTGACCGCTTCTTCCTGTGGCGAGGCAGCGGCGAGAACGCCACCTACTGCGAGTGCCAGACGGCCGGCGGGCCGCAGATTGGCAGTTGCCCTTAAGCGCAATTCCGGCTATAACTATCCACAATATCCGCCCGAATTCCACAGAAAGGAAAAAACACGCCATGTCCAGACAGCCCTCGCTGGAAGTCAGTGAAGCAGAAATCGCCGTGCACTGGCAGGAAGAGGAGTATTACTCCCCCCCGACCTCGTTCATTGCACAGGCCAACATGACGGATGCCAGCATCTACGAGCGCTTCAGCCTGGAGAACTTCCCCGAATGCTTCAAGGAATACGCCGACCTGCTCACCTGGCGCCAATACTGGCATACCACCCTGGATACCAGCGACGCGCCTTTCTGGAAGTGGTTTGTGGGCGGCAAGATCAACGCCTGCGAGAATTGCGTGGACCGGCACTTGCCAGTGCACGGGAACAAGGCCGCTCTGATCTTCGTGCCGGAACTGGAGGACGAGCCGCATGTGGCCATCACCTATCGCGAACTGTACGCGCGGGTGAACGAGGTGGCCGCGCTGCTGCGGGACTTCGCCGGGCTAAAAGCCGGCGACAGGGTGACGCTTCACCTGCCCATGACGCCGGAACTGCCGGTCACCATGCTGGCCTGCGCCAGGCTCGGCGTGATTCATTCCGAGGTATTTGGCGGCTTCAGCGGCCGGGCCTGCGGCGACGTCGAGTGCG
>CAYZNA010000253.1:0-1264 GCA_964478665.1 uncultured Anaerolineales bacterium | reverse complement strand
GACCGGATTGCGGATTCCGGCAGTCACGTGCTCATCACCATTGACGGCTACTATCGCAACGGCCAGATTGTGGACCACAAAGAAAAGGCCGACGTGGCCCTGAAAGCGGCGGAAGAGCAGGGTCAGACGGTAGACAAGGTGCTGGTCTGGCAGCGCTACCGCGGAAAATACCTCTCCCGGACGCCTATGGTGGAAGGCCGCGATTTCTTCGTGGATGACCTGCTGAAAGACTATGCCGGCGCCCGCGTTGACCCCGTCCCGATGCCGGCGGAAGCGCCGCTCTTTCTGATGTACACCAGCGGCACCACCGGCCGGCCGAAGGGTTGCCAGCACAGCACCGGCGGCTACCTGACCTACGTAGCGGGCACCTCGAAGAACGTGCAGGACATCCACCCGCAGGATGTGTACTGGTGCATGGCGGACATCGGCTGGATCACCGGTCATTCCTACATCGTGTACGGCCCGCTGGCGCTGGCCGCAACCAGCGTGATCTACGAGGGCGTCCCCACGTACCCGGACGCCGGGCGCCCATGGCGCATTGCCGAGCGCCTGGGCGTCAACATCTTCCACACTGCCCCGACTTCGGTGCGCATGTTAAGAAAGGCCGGGCCAGACGAGCCGACCAAATACAACTATCAGTTCAAGCACATGACCACGGTGGGCGAACCGATTGAGCCGGAAGTGTGGAAGTGGTACTACCGCGTGGTGGGCAAAGGCAAAGCAGTCATCGTGGATACCTGGTGGCAGACCGAGAACGGAGGCTTCCTGTGCAGCACCATGCCGGCGCTGCACCCCATGAAGCCCGGCAGCGCCGGCCCCGGAGTGCCGGGCATTCACCCCGTCATCTACGACGAACAAGGGAACGAGATTCCGGCAGGGTCGAGCAAG
Organism: uncultured Anaerolineales bacterium; assembly: GCA_964478665.1. Classification (GTDB taxonomy): domain Bacteria; phylum Chloroflexota; class Anaerolineae; order Anaerolineales; family CAYZNA01; genus CAYZNA01. The sequence goes on along the minus strand of CAYZNA010000253.1, from coordinate 376 downwards.
GCCGGCAACATCTGCATCCGCAACCCCTGGCCGGGCGCCTTCCAGACCATCTGGGGCGACCGCGAGCGCTATCTCAACACCTATTTTGCCAAATACCGCCGGGACGGGAACAGCACAGACTGGCGCGACTGGCCCTACTTCTGCGGCGACGGCGCCATGCTGGCCAAGGACGGCTACTTCCGGATACTGGGCCGGGTAGACGACGTGATCAACGTAGCCGGCCACCGGCTGGGCACCAAAGAACTGGAGTCTGCCTGTTTGACGGTGGGCGAAGTGGCAGAAGCGGCAGTAGTGCCGGCGGTGGACGAGATGAAGGGCCGCGTGCCCGACATCTATGTTGCGCTGAAGCCAGGCCATCTGGCCGACAAGGAAACCG
>CAYZNA010000252.1:0-5891 GCA_964478665.1 uncultured Anaerolineales bacterium | reverse complement strand
GCTCCACAGGCATTTTCCGTCCCGTCGAACTGACGGTAGACGCTGGAAAAAAGAGAAATTCCGCAATGGAGCATAACTCACTATGCCAATCAGGCCTCTCTCATCCCCCTGCCCCTTCTCTCCCCGAAACAGGGAGAGAAGGGGAGAAAAGCCGTCGTTCCAGGCCGATTTTTCTCCCCCTTCCCGCTTCGGGACGGTCGGAGACCGGGTCGGGGGGTCAGGTCCGGTCGGCGATAGTAAGTTATGCGGTATTGCGAAAAACCAGTTCGGGAACAGTCACGCCGTCCCGGTGTCCCCCCGCGAAAGCGGGGGCGGCCTGGTTTTCGCTGCCTGACTGGAAGGCCGAACAAGTTTTACGCAGGCTCGGACTCTGGCCTGCAACCGGCAACTTGTTAAAGTGCTAATGCAATTATAGCCGGAAATCTGACGATGGCAACACCGAATAATTATCCACGCAAGCGGACAAAAAAGTACGTTCAGGTCAACTGATGGCTACCCCCCTTTAAAGGCGACAGCGCGACAGCGAGTCCCGATGATGAGCTTTGATCCACCCCCATCCATTCAGCCGGCTGGCAAAGCGCCGCACCGGCGGGAGGCGCGCCGCCAGCAACAGGGCCACCACCACCCCAAAAGCCACCGGCTGGCGGAGATCGGACTTGACCAGCCAGACGTAGCGGATCACTGCCAGCGGTGGGGCCACGTACGCCAGCTTGTGCAGTGCCCTCCAGCGCCGGCCCAGCCGCCGCTGCCAGCCCCGGGTGGAAGTGACGGCCAGCGGCAGCAACAGCAGAAAAGCGGAGAAGCCCACCAGCGCGTAGCGCTTCTCAAAGATCGCTTCTCTCAGCAGCCCGGCGTCAAACCCGTAATCCAGCCCGATGAAGGTGAAGAAGTGCAGCACCACGTACAGAAAGGCGTACAGCCCCAGCGCCCTCCGCATTCGCAGCGCCGGCCTGAATTTGAACAGGGTGTTGGCCGGCGTGCAGGCCAGCGAGAGCACCAACAGGGCCAGCGCCGGCTTGCCGGTGCGGTAGGTGATGTCCTGAATCGGGTTGACGCTCAGATTGCCGGCGAAGTAGTCCCACAGCAGCAGCGCCAGCGGCGCCAGCGCGCCGAGGTGCGCCAGCGCCCCCCAGCCGTTCTTCTTCAGCCAGACGCGCACACCTGCCCCGGGCGCGGGTACCGGGGTCAATAATTCACCTTCAAATCCATCCCGTCGTACAGGTGAGCCACATCATCGGCATAACCGTTGAACAGCAGGGTCGGGCGGCGTCCCGTGTGTCCAAGGCGGCGCTCGCTGGCCGGCGACGAGCGCGGGTGGGGGACGTTGGGGTTCACGTTGGCGTAAAAGCCGTATTCGTCGGGGGCAGCGGCCATCCACAGCGAGCGCGGCATCTCCGCCACCAGCTCGATCTTCACAATGGCCTTGATGCTCTTGAAGCCGTACTTCCAGGGTACCGCCAGCCGGATGGGCGCGCCATCCTGTACCGGCAGCAGCTTGCCGTACAGCCCGGTCGCCAGCAGGGGCAACCCGTTCATGGCCTCGTCCAGTCGCAGGCCCTCCACATACGGCCAGTTGTACCACCTGCTGCTCTGGCCGGGAAACTGCGCCGGATCGTAAAGCCCCTCGAAGCGCACGTACTTCGCATCGGAAGTCGGCTCGACCTGCTTCAGCAAGCCGGCCAGCGGAAAGCCCTGCCACGGGATCACCATGGACCAGGCCTCCACGCACCGCAGCCGGTAGATGCGCTCCTCTTGTGGGAATCGCTTCAGCAGGTCTTCCATCCCGTAGGTCCCGGGCTTGTTCACCAGCCCGCTCACAGTCACCGTCCACGGGGAAGCCTCGAAGCTACCCACCCGCCGGGCCACCTCCTGCTTGTCGGTGGAAAACTCGTAGTAGTTGTTGTAATTGGTGATGGCCTCGTACGGCGTCAGGTCGTTTCCCAACTCATCGGTGGCCGGGCGGCCGGGAGCAACGCCGGGGGCAGGGGCGACCGCCGGGGCAGCCGGCGTGGGCTTGCCGCCACAGGCCGCCAGCAGCGCCGGCCCGGCCGCCAGCGCGCCCAGGCCCTTGATAAACTGGCGCCGCGAGAGATAGACGTGCTCGGGGGTGATTTCTGACGAACGGATGGGGACCATAGCTGCCTCAACTTCTGTCTGCAAATTGGGAGTATCATACTCCGGTTTGCAGACGGCGCGATTAACAGGCTATTACGAAATGGCTACCGCACCCGCCGGGGGACCGGAATCCTGGATGGGGAGCCTCTCCCGCGCCGGGGGCAGGAGTCTGCCGGGGAGAAAGCGGGTCCCCCCGGAATTGGGGGGGCAGGGGGGCCGGGGCGGCCAGAGGGGCGACCAGAGGGGCGACCAGAGGGGCGGCCAGCCAGAGGGGCGACCAGAGACGGTCGCCCCTACGTCGTCGTGTCACGTAGGGGGGACCGTCTCTGGTCACCCCGTGGGGAGGCGGTCGAGGCCAGGGGGATGCTCGGGCGCGGGGTAACGTTCGGGATGGCGGTGGCCGGACGCTCGCGGACGGAGGAAATGCCGGGGTCGAGGGAGAGGGTGGGCGAGGCCGGGTTGCCAGTCGGATTCCCAAAGAAGGGGGCGGGGAGGCCGGGGTCAGTAATTGGTGGTCATGTCAATCATGCCGCGCTCGCGGGCGCGCGCCTCGCACCAGCGGAAGATCACGCCGGCCACCAGCGTAAAGGCCAGGGTGATCGTCCCCAGGATCGCGAAGAGCTGGCCGTTGCTCAACCCGGCCAGAGTCGGAAAGGCCGCGGCCCCCGCGCCGAGCAGCGCCCGGCGCAGCAGCTCCAGCCAATAGGTCAGCGGCATTCCATAGCCCAGCCAGCGGATGGCCGGCGGTAGCACCTCCAGCGGGAAGATGGCCCCGCTGAACAAGTACAGCGCCCCGGCCACGGCCTCGCCAATGAACCACACGTGGCTGGCAATCAGCAGCGTGACCCCGGCCAGCATCAAGCCCATCAGCGCGAGGGTGATCACGCCCAGCAGCAGCGCCGCGAAGAACAGGGGCCAGTTGACCACAGCCGGGTGAAACGGCACGTGCATAAACAGCACCCCGGCCAGAATAGTAATAAAGACCGAGATGCTGCCGGTGATGAAGCGCGCCATCCCCCGCCCCAGCAGAAAAAAGGGGATGTTCAGCGGCGCCACGTAGAAGTATTTCAGGGTGCGGTAATGCTCGCGGTCGTCAATCACCGCCCACGAGATGCCGGCCATCACCGCGCCCACGTAAATGTAGAAGGCGTTGCCGTAGTAAATATAGGCAAAGATGGGCGAATCGGTGGCGCCGTGCGTGATCACGTTGTACATCACTACCAGAATCAGCACGCTGGCAATCGGCTTGACCACCGAATAAATGGCAAACACAAACGGGTCGGCCCAGTTGGACTCGATCTGCCAGCCGAGCCAGGCGGCGAAGCGAAAGGAACGAGAGAGAGAAGCATTCATGGCTTTATGCCCGCGTTTCCGTGATCCGGCCCTCGCGAATAGCCAGCCGTTCCATGTACCCCAACGCCCCCCGCGCGGCCCACAGGAAAATCACACACAGAACCAGCAGCGCGCTGATCTCGACGGGCACCGAGAGGAAGCCCAGCGCCGGGCCGGAGGCGAACAGCAGTTGTCGCATGGCATCCAGCCCCAGGGTGAGCGGGATGATGGAGGCGCCAGCGGCCAGCCAGAAACTGAAACTCTTGATTGGAAAGTAGAAGCCGGAGACGAGGTAAATCGGCTCCTGCAACAGGTTGGATAGGTGCCACGCCTCCCGGCCGAGGAGTAGAAACAGCGAGGCGGAAAGCATCCCCATCCCGTACAGCGCCGCCATGGCCAGCACAAAGGTGGCAATCAACTGAAACAGGTTGCCCACGGCAAAGCTCACCCCGAAGAACAGGCTGCCCAGCGCGATAATCACCCCTGCCCGCAGGCAGGTGGCAGTCATCCCGCCCAGCGCCATCCCCAGCAGAATCGCCATCAGTGAATTGGGGGCCATGATGTACAGCCCGAGGTTGCCGTTCTCTTTCTCCCAATAAAGCTGGCTGGACATGCTCCACAGCACATTCAGCCAGAAGGCGGTCATCGCCCCGCCGATGATCACAAAGCCGACGTAGTCTTCCGGCGCCTTGATCGCCCGGTAGACGAACACATAGGCCGAGGTCGCCATCATGGGCAAGAAGATGTCGAAGAACAGCCAGCTCTTCTCGCGCTGCTGCCCGATGATGCGCGGGTAGGCGCGAGCAATCACCGTCTGCACGAACAGCCGGGCGCGCGACGGCCCTCTTCCTTCTTCCTCCCTTCTCCTTCCTTCTTCCTCCTTCCCTCTTCCTTCTTCCTCCTTCCCTCTTCCCGCGAAGCGTTCCTCCTTCCTTCTTCCTTCTTCCTTCTTCCTCCTTCCTTCTTCCTCCTTCCCTCTTCCTTCTTCCTCCTTCCTTCTTCCCGCGAAGCGTTCCTCCTTCCTTCTTCCTTCTTCAAAACTCGGCATGTTCCGCCTCCGCCAGGGTCAGGCCCACCAGATTCACGAACACGTCTTCCAGCGTAGGCTCGCGCTTCTGTAAGTTGAGGATGCGCGCCCGGTCCTCCGTCAGCCGGCCGATCACCTGCCCCAGCACGTCCTCCGACTCGAGAATAAACTGCAGGTGGCTCTGGCCCTCGCGCGCCTCGTGGGTGAAGGTGCGCACGCCGGGGATGGCCCGGTAGGCTTCGCCGCTGCCATTGAGCGGACTGACCGCCACCTCGAAGATCGCGTCGCGTTGCAGGCGGCGTTTGAGCGCGGCCGGGGTGTCGCAGGCCAGCACCTTCCCTTTGTTGATGATCGCCACCCGGTCGCACAGCTCGTCGGCCTCCGCCATGGTATGGGTGGTGAGCAGCACGGTGCGGCGCGGGTCGCGCTCCATCCACGCGCGGATGAAGCCGCGCACCTCGCGCGCCGCCCCCACGTCCAGCCCCAGCGTCGGCTCGTCGAGAAACAGCACGCGCGGGTCGGTGATGAATCCGCGCACAATGTTCATCTTCTGCCGCAGGCCGGTGGATAGCTCCGACGATTTGGTGTTCATCCGGTCGCCGAGGCCCACGATCTTGAGCATGCGCTCGATACGCCGGTTGGCCTCTTTGCCAGGGATGCCGTAGAACTGGGCGAACATCCACAGGTTCTCGCGCACGGTCAGCAGGCCGTAGCCGGACGACTCGCCGCCGGAGACCATGTTGATGAGCGGGCGCACCAGATGCGGCTCTTTGATCACGTCGTGCCCGGCCACCAGCGCCCGCCCGGAGGAGGGCGCCAGCAGGGTGACCAGAATCTTAATCAGGGTGGTCTTGCCCGCGCCGTTCGGCCCCAGCAGCCCGAACAGCTCGCCCTCGCCGATCTCCAGAGTCACATCGGTGAGGGCCACCAATTCCTTTTCTGCTTTCTTTTCCTTCTTTTTGCGGCCGCGCAGTTTATACACCCGGCCAACACCTTCGGTCTTGATCGCCAGTTGATCACTCACGTTACATCTCCTCCATCAGGTTCGGGAAGTCCCATTTTAGCACATGCGTTCCAACAGCGCCAGGCTCAAAGATGCCGCGGAGTATCATCTCAATAATCTGGGGCGCTGTAGCAGGGCCCGGGGGCCTTCGGCTTCCCGCCGGGGACGCCAATAGTAGTAGGTGCCGCGCCCCACGTGAGCCTGGCGTGCTCCTTCGGACACGTTGCCCGTCTGGTCGGCCACCTCAAACAAGAGCTGCCGTTGGCCGGCCGTGGTGGGGCGGAAGTAGACGTGCCGGGTGCGTGGCGGGTCGGCGGAGGAGGTGAGGGAAGTATCCATACGCCTATGGGCCTGAAAAAGTTTGGACTTTTGACAAAAAGTGAGAACTGCCTCAAACTAGAGGCATGAACCACG